>CANCAR010000069.1 GCA_947374125.1 Hyphomicrobiales bacterium
CAGGAAGCGAAGGAAATTCTCATGCAGGCCGCTCCGATGACATCGGAGGAGCTTGCGAAAATGTTTGAGGAAATCGATAAACTTTATCCCAATGGTCCGATCAACGTCTCGATTGAAGACATCATCCGGGAAGAGCGGGAAGCGCGTTCTTGATTGTTGTAGATGCCAGTGTTGTCGTTCACGCTTTAACCAACACAGCGTATTCGGAACAAGCACGATATCATTTTAAAACGAACGCTTCTATTTTTGCGCCAGAAATTATCCTTGGTGAAGTTGCTAATACCTTGACCAGAATGGTTAGGACGCAATTCATTAATCGTGAGCAGGCTTGGGCAGGCTTTCAATTGCTTCAACGGCAGTCGATACAACTTCTTCCATCGCGCGATGTACTTGACCGTGCTTTTTCGCTGTCGCTCGAGTTTAATCATGCCGTGTTCGATTGCATTTATGTTGCGGTCGCAGAAATCAAACAATCACGTCTGATAACAACGGATCAACGCCTCATCGATAAATTTTCATCCCCAAAATTTCGCTTTCCTCCTTGTCATCTTCGACAATGGACAGCGTGAATCTGCTGGCCCCCTTCGCCGAATGGTTTGCCAAACGGGGCTGGCAGCCTCGCGCCCATCAATTGGAGCTCCTCGATAAAGCCTCCCAAGGCCGTTCCGCTTTGCTCGTTGCGCCAACGGGTGCGGGTAAAACGCTCGCGGGTTTTTTGCCGACGCTGGTTGATTTGGCCTCGCTCGATGCCAACGTGCTCAAAAAGCGGGGTCTTCACACGCTCTATATTTCACCGCTCAAAGCATTGGCCGTCGATATCGCCCGCAACCTTGAAACGCCCGTTTCGGAGATGGGCTTACCCTTCACCATTGAAACCCGTACAGGCGATACGCCAGCCCATAAGCGTGCAAGACAGGCGGAGCGACCGCCGAATATTCTGCTGACCACACCGGAGCAATTGGCGCTTCTGCTGGCCCATCGTCACGCGGGGGAGCTTTTTGGTGGCTTGAAAACGGTCATTCTTGATGAGCTTCATGCGCTCGTTACCTCGAAGCGTGGCGATCTTTTATCGCTTGATCTTGCGAGGGTGCATCGCTTAGCGCCCCATTGCGTCACCATTGGTCTATCGGCCACGGTGCGGGAACCTGAAGCGCTTCAGCGCTATCTTGTGCCGCAATTGAAGGGTGAAAACCAACTAGCCGATCTCGTCACCGTCTCGGGTGGCGCAAAAGCCAAAATAGGCATTTTAAAAACCGCGAACCGGCTGCCACTGGCGGGCCACACCGCGCTGGCGTCGATGCCCGAGGTTTATAAAGCCATCACCGCGCATCACATGACTCTCGTTTTCGTCAATACGCGGATGCAGGCTGAATTTGTGTTCCAAGAACTTTGGAAACGCAACGAGGCCTCTCTCCCCATCGCTTTGCACCACGGCTCGCTGGATGTCGGCCAAAGGCGCAAGGTGGAAGCCGCGATGGTGGCCGGAAAACTCAAGGCCATCGTCTGCACCGCAACGCTCGATTTGGGCATTGATTGGGGCGATGTCGATCTGGTGATCAATGTCGGCGCTCCGAAAGGTGCAAGCCGCCTCATGCAGCGGAGTGGTCGCTCCAATCATCGGCTGGATGAGCCGTCTGAAGCGTTGCTTGTTCCGGCCAACCGCTTTGAGGCGATGGAATGCCAAGCAGCTCTTGGTGCGGTGGAGGCGGCTGCGCAGGACACCCCCGATGCCCGCACAGGCTCACTTGACGTTCTAGCCCAGCACGTGCTCGGCATGGCGTGTGCGGATGGGTTTATCGCGGATGAGCTCTATCAAGAAGTTTGTTCCGCTGAGCCCTATCATACCCTGACCCGTGCCGATTTCGATGCCGTGCTCGATTTTGCCGCAACCGGTGGCTATGCGCTGCGCGCTTATGAGCATTTTGCCAAAATCAAACGCGGCAACGATGATATTTGGCGGATCGCCACCCCGCAAGCGGCCCAACATTACCGCATGAATATCGGTACCATTGTTGAATCGACCATGCTCAAAGTTCGCCTTGGGCGGATGACGAAGGCCGGAACACCAGCACGCGGAGGTCGTGTCCTTGGTGAGGTGGAGGATTATTTCGCCGAAGGGCTGGTGCTCGGCGATACGTTCATTTTCGCAGGCGAAGTGCTGCGGTTTGAGGGTTTGGTCAGCAATGAGGTGATCGTGGCCCGCGCCGCCCGTGGGGTCGATCCCAAAATCCCGGCCTATGCGGGGGGTAAATTCCCACTCTCCACCTTCTTGGCCGAGCGGGTGCGCGTGATGCTGGCTGATCCCGCAAGCTGGAAGATCCTGCCCACCGAGGTTAGTGAATGGCTCGAATGGCAGCGCGATAAATCCATCGTACCTGCCGCCAATGAATTATTGGTCGAGACGTTTCCAAGTGGTGACAGACATTATCTGGCGCTCTATCCGTTTGAAGGGCGTTTGGCACATCAAACCTTGGGCGTATTGCTGACCCGCCGCCTTGAACGCGCCCGCCTCAAGCCGCTTGGCTTTGTGTGCAACGATTATGGGCTTTGCATTTGGGGGATGGGCAATATCGGCGAGGCCTTGGTGCATGGAACCGTTTCGCTCGATACTTTGCTGTCCGAGGATATGCTGGGCGACGACCTCGAAGAATGGCTGGCTGAAAGCTCTATCATGAAGCGTGCTTTCCGCTACTGCGCGGTCATTTCCGGCCTCATTGAACGCCGCCATCCGGGTCAAGAAAAAACCGGTAAACAGGTCACGATTTCGACCGATCTTGTCTATGACGTGCTCCGCCGCCACGAGCCCGATCATATCTTGCTCAAAGCCGCTCGCGCCGATGCGGCTCTTGGATTGCTCGATCTCAAGCGCTTGAACGATATGTTGAACCGAATTCGCGGGCATGTCGTGCTCCAGCATCTCGAAAAGGTTTCGCCGCTCTCGGTGGCAGTATTGCTCGAAATCGGCAGGGAATCAGTCTATGGCGAGGCAGCCGAGGACATTTTGGCGGAGGCGGAGCAATCCCTCCTTGCCGAGGCGATGGAATAATACCAAGAGGCATTAATAATGACTCTTGGTATCCCGTTCAAATATTTCTTGAACCTTGATATGAATAAGAAATATTTGATTTTTTAATCGCCTTATGCGGTAGCATTTAAGGCGATGGAATAAGGAATACCCGATGCAGCCGAGCGAAGGCGTCACATCTCCCGCCTTTCAGCTGGGCGCGCTCGCTTTGGTGCCAGACCTTTCCGGCGCGCTCCATGCGCCGGATAAGCGTTTATTGATCGTCGCCGATCTCCATTTTGAAAAAGGCTCGGCATTGGCCCGGCGCGGCTCGATGCTGCCGCCCTATGATTCACGCGAAACCTTGGCGCGCCTCGCAGCCCTTGTGCTGCGATTAAAGCCTAAAACCATCATCGCGCTTGGTGATACCTGGCATGATCGTGGGGGCCATTCCCGCATGGACAGCTCCGACGAAGAGGTCTTTGCCGGTTTGCGACAGGGGATCGATTGGGTTTTCATCGCCGGCAATCACGATCCCGAGCCGCCACCCGAGCTTAAGGGTTCAGCGATGCAGGAAATGGTATTGGGCGGCGTCACGTTTCGCCACGAGCCTGATTCACGCGTTGAGACCCCCGAAATCGCCGGCCATTTGCATCCCGCGGCGAAGGTCAAGGGACGGGGACGTTCGGTGCGGCGCAAATGCTTTGTGAGCAATCAAAGCCGCTGCATTTTACCGGCTTTTGGAGCCTATACGGGCGGTTTAAACGTGCTCGATCCCGCCTTTCGGCCATTTTTCTCAGATTCCGGGTTTAAAGCCCATCTGATCGGCGAGCGTCGCGTCTATGGCATCGGACCTTTGTCCCTCCTACCCGACTAATCCGCTTAGCCTTGGCTAAACAGTGCAACAATTAGGCTTGAAACGACAACCGCCGTTAAGCCGACGCGGAGCCGCCCATACCAGCGCGGTGCGCCGCCGGAGAGCGTAAGCCCAACATCGGATATGCCAAGGGCTAAAAACACGCCGATCAGCATCATCAGATCATAGGGGCGTGCCGTTGCTAGGCCCAGCCAAGCAACGAGCGATGGCAGAACAGCAATAACGAATTCGCTCGTTTGCCGCTCCGGTCTCGACAGCGCATTGCCCCACCGCACGCCACCCAAAAAAGAAGCAATCAGCGCGGCATAGGTAACAAGCGCCATATGAAAGGCGCGTGCGCCGAGACCCGCAGCATCCGGCGCGAGGATCAGAAAGGTAGTAAGGCCAACAAACGGGATTAATCCCGCGACGCCCAAGATAAGGGCCGCTTGTGGCATCCGCTGTATGTCAGTGTTTTCAACCATGCCCAAGCCGTTGCGCGATTGGGTTGAAAAAATCAAGCCCGGCTAAACAATCGAGCCCCGAAATATCCGCAAAAAAGCGCCAAAAGCGCAGTCGCGATCCCATATAAAAGACTGCTTTGGTTGGCTTGGATAACGATCCAACCCTCCCAAGCGGGTAAGGCCGCGAGCGAAACCGGTTTAGTCGTAACCGAAGCCGAACCGGCCAAGAGGCTCGCGATCAACGCATAGAGAAAGCGCGCAGCGACCAGCAAAATCAACGCGGCTAAGGCCAGTCGAAAACTGGCTCCGTTCACAACGCGGCCGGCAAGGGTGCCGAGATGCGCCCCAAAAACGCCGCCAAAGATCAACGGCACGGCCAGAACAATATCAATCGCATGGTTAAAAACCGCGTGCAGCAATGTGGCAGTGACCATCGTCACCAAAATCTGCACCTGCGACGCCGCCACCGCTGATCGGGTTGGAAGGCGAAAGAAATAGATGAGGGCGGGCACAAACATAAAGCCGCCACCAACGCCTAAAACTGTTCCAATAATGCCGATCACAATGGAGATGAGCACCAACGGAACAAGGCTGATCGAGACGCCAAGACGAGGAAAATCGTGGACCATCGGCAAACCACCGAGCCAACGCTGAAGCACATTCTCAGCCGGCCTTTCGTCCGCATGAGGTTGTTTGCGGCGAAAACTGCCAAGGCTTTCCTTCAGCATCAGGCTGCCCACTGTGCCCAGCAAAACGACATAGGCCACGCCGATCATGCCGTCCAAGCGGCCAAGGCGGCTGAGCAGATTAAAAAGCGCAATCCCGATACCCGTTCCGAGCAACGCGCCGCCAATCAGAAAGCCTGATAGTTTAGGATCAATCGCTCTTTGGCGAGCGGCTACGGTGGCGCTGAAGGTAGCGGATGCGACGAGCTGGGCCGAGCCGGTCGCAACGGCAATCGACGGTGGAACGCCGAGAAAAATCAGAATAGGCGTCATGAGAAAGCCGCCGCCCACGCCGAAAAGGCCCGAGACAAATCCGATCAGCAGCCCTACCCCCGCCACAAGGCCGAGATTGATCCAGACGCCTGCAATCGGGAGAATGAAATCCAGCATATCGAAGGGTTAGCCTTTTGATGATCTCGTCACATATCCAGCCAACACCATGCCGCCAGCCATCGCAGCAACAAAAATTGCCGCTTTCCATTCCCCATTGCCCAAGGAAACAATCGCTGGACCCGGACAAAAGCCGGAAAGCCCCCATCCAATCCCAAAAATCACGCTGCCCGCGATTAGTTTAACATCGATGGGTTTGGTGTCATTGAGCATAATCACGCGGCCAAATAGGCTTTCGCGCCGTTTGGCAGCAAGCCGGAAAGCGGCAAGACTAACGATCACAGCACCTCCCATAACAAAGGCCAGCGATGGATCCCAGTTTCCAGCGATATCGAGAAATCCTTTGACTTTCGAAGGGTTCGTCATCCCGGAAATCATAAGGCCCAAGCCAAAGATCAGGCCGATGAGAAATTCACTCAAACGCCGCATCGCGTTAGCCTCCAAAGCCAAAGGAACGGGCGGCCCAAACGGTCACCATGCCACTTGTGACAAAAAGTACTGTTGCCAGCAAAGAACGCGGCGAAAGGCGAGCAATGCCGCATACGCCATGTCCGCTCGTGCAGCCCGAGCCGAGCGCGGTACCAAAACCTACCAATAGTCCCGCAGTAACAAGCTGAAACACCGAACCGTCAATCTTCGGTGCCGAAATCGACCCAGCCAAATGGGCCACAATGGGAGCTACCATAAGCCCCAAAAGAAACGCAGCACGCCAAAAGAAGTCGCCTTTTAACGGGTGAAGCATTCCGCCAAAAATGCCGCTGACGCCCATGATCCGACCATGGAAAATCATGAAGAGGGCGGCCGCTAGCCCGACAAGGAGGCCTCCGAGGAGCGATTCAAGTGGTGTGAAGTCAATCCAGTCAATTACCATGGTCAAGAGCGTTCCAAACTCACGAAGTGCAGTTGTGCATCTCGATGCCAGAAAAGCGCCCTGCGCCGCAAGCGGCTTACCTGATCGCTAAGCCGCTGCGAACGCAAAGCCCCAACGTTTACGGCGCTGGGGTTGGGAAGGTAATTCTGGAAAGTTTCCTGAACCCGGTTGCTCAGCGCGATCTGTATCGAGAGGCTGAATAAGAATTTTTGGCTCAATATCCATTGAGGCCCGCGCGGCTGCTGCCCGCGCGGCCGCTAGCATGGGGCGGGGATCAATATATCCTTTTTCCCGAGCAGCCAGGGCGGTGGTTACGTTCGCGGTAGCCGCGCCCGATACAGGCTCCTTGTCTCGCGTAAGCCGTGATTCAAATCGCTCAATCCTTTCGGACAGACGTTCGATTGACGCGTGCAGCGCCGCTAGGGAAGCAAAATTTCGTCTCCCATCGGCAGAAAGACTTTTTTGTAACCCCTCGAAGCCCTTTTGGAGCGCGGTTGCTGTATCCGGTTGCGTCAATGTTTCACGAAGATCGTCCAGCTGTCTTGAAAGGTGCGATACCTGATGAGGTAGGGCTTTTGATCCTTCCCCGGCATCTATAGACGGTGTCATTAATCCGATGATTTCTTGCTTGATCACGGAAGGTAGGTCACCGTTCAAAATCGGCGATGATGCTATGGATTGATCCCGTAGCGTCTCTATTTCATTTTCAATTCGACCGATTAAAGCCTGAATACCGGGAGCATTGCTCAGCCGGATCTCGGTTAGCCCTCTCTCCTCTAGGCAGGTCTCCAGGGTCATAATCGAAAAGCTGAGGCGGAATAGGCGCTGCTCATCTGCGGTGTGTTGGTTCAGGTTCGCGAGTTTGGCGCGCAGATTGGCGATGACATTTTGGGTCTGGACTACCGGCTCAACGACGTCTGCAAAAGACGCCGACATTTGCCTTTCCTCGACTTGCTCAGCGCTAAAAGCGGTGGAGCTTCGCGTCGGATCATTCGTGTGCCGATCGGCCATCCTTGCACTCTTCCGCATCGGTACCATCCCGCAACGAAACCCTGTTCTTCTAAGTCAGGTGTTAAAACCCCACCCGGCAAATTCCCAATCGGAACCATAACGCCTATGAAATATGGAAAAATATCGTAAAATCTTCGTTAATGCTTTCGAAAATTCTCTCGAATGGCATCTCAATTCGGCTATTTTCGATCTCGTTGAACGCCTGAAATTGCCGATATTGTGTTTAATAATAGTCCCGAACAGTATATCGCCGAATTTAACATTTTATTTTAGTATGATTTTCATTTTTCCAATTGACGAAGCGACTTATTACGTTGCATCGATTTCCTCGTTGAGTTCAATTTGCGTTGTTTATGTAGCGTTGAGTGGAGTTGGGTTGTGGTGAAATCTGTTCTAAAAGTAAAACGTGCAATTCCTTCCGAAACGCCGGTGGGGCGTGGTCGGCCTAAGACTCGGTCCGATGACAGCGAGTATATTCACACCATTGGCGACCTCGCGCAGGAATTTGGCGTCACGCTGCGGACCCTTCGGTTTTATGAAGATCGCGGATTGATTAAGCCAAGGCGTCAAGGGTTGACCCGCCTCTACAGCGATGCCTCGAAGGCAAGGCTGAAAGAGATCATGAAGGCTACCAATCTTGGCTTTACCCTAACCGAAATTCGCGCGCTTCTTGGCGTGGACGGCACCGCAAAAGCGGCTCCGGCTCTCCTGCTCAATAAGACGCAGATTTCCGAACAATTGAGCCATCTGGAAAAGCAGAAAGCCGAAATTGAGCAGGCGATTGCCGAGCTCAAGGCTATGCAAAAGAAAGCGGCCTAATCCGGCCCTTAATCTAGGGTCCTGACCCTAACCTTGCTCGCTTGGTTGATCCCCATTGCCTCCCGGCCTAGAGTATTGGGCTGAAGGATAGCATGGGGGTGCCAAGAAATGCCGGACGCGTTTATTTATGACCATGTCCGCACACCGCGCGGACGCGGCAAGCCGGACGGTGCCTTGCACGAGGTAACGGCGCTGGCTTTGGCGGCAGTACCTCTATCGGCGCTTAAAACCCGCAACCATCTCGATCCGGCTTTGGTGGATGATGTGGTGCTCGGCTGCGTCGATCCCGTGGGGGAAGCGGGGGGTAACATTGCCCGTGCTGCCGCCCTTGTCGCAGGCTACGGCATCGGCGTGCCGGGTATGCAGATCAACCGGTTTTGTGCGTCGGGCTTGGACGCGATTAATTTTGCCTCGGCGCAAATCATGGCGGGTCAACAGCAAATGGCCTTGGCAGGTGGCGCTGAATCGATGAGCCGCGTCGGCATAGGCGCATCGGGTGGCGCTTGGGCAGCCGATCCGGCGATTGCCATTCCCGCTTACTTTATGCCGCAGGGCATTTCAGCCGATCTAATCGCGACCAAATATGGATTTTCACGCGCCGATGTCGACGCCTTTGCAGCTGAAAGCCAAAAACGAGCCGCCAAAGCCTGGACGGAAGGCCATTTTGCGCAGTCGATTGAGCCGATCCGGGATGTAAACGGCCTTACCCTTTTAAACCGCGACGAACATATGCGGCCTGAAACCAGCCTCCAGTCCTTGGGTTCCTTGAAGCCGTCTTTTGCGGCAATGGCCGAGCAGGGCGGCTTTGGTGCGGTGGCGATTCAAGCCCATCCCGAGATCGAGTTTATTGATCACGTCCACCATGCGGGTAATTCCTCGGGCATTGTGGATGGTGCAGCAGCGGTTTTGCTGGGCTCGAAAGAAGCCGGAATGGCCGCAGGCTTGAAGCCTCGCGCTCGGATAAAAGCCTTCGCCAATATCGGGTCCGATCCGGCGTTAATGCTCACGGGTCCCGTCGATGTGACTAAAAAACTGCTCAAACATGCTGGTATGACCATCGACGATATTGACGTCTTCGAGGTCAATGAGGCCTTCGCCTCTGTTGTGTTGCGGTTCATGCAGGCCTTTGGCGTTGATCCGGCAAAAGTGAACCCCAATGGGGGAGCGATTGCGATGGGCCATTCGCTTGGCGCAACGGGGGCGATGATTTTGGGTACGGCGCTGGATGAATTGGAGCGTACGGGCAAAACCACGGCGCTCATTACGCTTTGTATTGGTGCCGGTATGGGAACCGCCACCATCATTGAACGGGTGTAAGAAATGAAAACCGTGGCACCCGATTTAACCCAATTCACCCTCACAACCGACGCCGACGGCATTGCGACCTTGCAATGGGATATGCCCGGCAAATCGATGAACGTGTTCACCGACACGACGATGGCCGAACTCGACGCGGTCATCGACCATGTGGCGGGAGACCCAGCGCTCAAAGGCTGCGTGATTGTCTCCGGCAAGCCCGACAGTTTTTCGGGCGGTGCCGATATCCGCATGCTGGACGGGATTGCCGAGCGGGCGCGAGAAAATGAGAAAACACTCGGCGCCGATGAGGCAAACCGGCTGTTTTTTGAAGAATCGCGTCGTCTTTCTTTGCTCTTTCGCAAGCTCGAAACCTGCGGCAAGCCCTTTGCCGCTGCCATTAACGGCGTTTGCCTTGGTGGCGCGTTTGAATTGGCGCTGGCCTGTCATTTCCGGGTTGTCTCGGATGATCCGAAGACGCGGGTCGCCTTGCCGGAAATCAAAATCGGTATCTTCCCCGGCGCTGGCGGCACGCAGCGCGTCGCCCGTCTGGTGGCAACCGGCGACGCTCTGCTCATGATGATGAAGGGCGAGCCTCTCAAGCCCCAAGCGGCGCAAAAGCTCAATCTGGTGCATGCGGTTACACCCAAGGCCGAGATCGTTGAGCGTGCAAAAGACTGGATTAAGGCGGGTGGCTCAGCCGCTCAGCCTTGGGATCAGGATGGATTCAAGCTGCCCTCCGGGCCCGTCTATTCCAAAGCTGGGATGATGGTATGGCCTGCGGCAAGCGCCATCTTGCGGAAGGAGACGCAAGATAATTACCCCGCCGCCAAGGCCTTGTTGCAATCGGTCTATGAAGGCCTCCAATTGCCGATGGATGCGGCTTTGCGCGTTGAAAGCCGCTATTTCGCGCATATTCTGAAGGGTCAAGTCGCAAAAGCAATGATCCGGACATTGTTTGTGTCCATGCAGGCGCTCAACAAAGGCGCGCGACGCCCAATAGGTGAACCAGCCACCTCCATCAGCCGCATCGGCGTGATCGGCGCGGGCTTTATGGGAGCGGGCATCGCGACCGTCGCAGCACTCGCAGGCATCGATGTGGTGCTGATCGACCGTGATCAGGCTTCAGCGGATAAAGGTTTGGCGTCTGCCGATAAAGTCATGGCAAGCCGCGTCGCCAAAGGCCGCGCAACCGAAGCCGAGCGCGCAGCCTTCCTCGTACGTATCACACCAACGGCGGATTTCTCTGCCCTCACCGATGTCGACCTCGTGGTAGAAGCCGTGTTTGAGGATCCTTCGGTTAAAGCGGAAACGATTAAGAAAGCAGAAGCTGCAATGCCCGCCTCGGCGGTGTTTGCGTCCAACACCTCAACGCTTCCGATCACCGATTTGGCGCATCATTTTTCCCGCCGCTCCGATTTCATCGGCATCCATTTCTTCTCGCCGGTGGATCGGATGCAGCTCGTCGAAATCATCATGGGCAAGGAAACGGGCCCCAAAGCATTGGCAACCGCGTTTGATTTCGTTCGCCTGATCGGCAAGACGCCGATTGTGGTCAATGATGCGCGCGGCTTCTTCGCCAATCGCTGCGTGTTAAACTACCTGCTCGAGGGGCATCTCATGCTGCATGAGGGCGTTCCGCCCGCCATGATCGAGAATGCCGCGCGGATGGCCGGTATGCCCGTCGGCCCGCTTGCGCTTACCGACGAAGTAGCCGTCGACCTCATTCATAAAATTCTGAAAGCCACAAAAGCCGCCTTGGGACCTCAAGCCGTTGACCCGGTGCAGGAAGCGATGCTGACCAGCATGGTTGAAAGCCATGGCCGGTTTGGTCGCAAAAACGGCAAGGGGTTTTATGAATACCCCGAAGGGGCCCCTAAACGGCTTTGGTCAGGACTCTCCGAGTTCCGCACGCAAGCGCTTGATCCGGACAGTATCGACATCAGGGAGTTAAAGCATCGGTTGCTCGTAACCCAAGCGCTTGAAGCCGCTCGCTCCATTGAGGAAGGGATCGTCACCGATCCGCGCGAGGCCGATGTCGGCGCGATCCTTGGTTTTGGGTTTGCTCCCTATACCGGCGGGCCCATATCGATGATTGATGGGTTGGGCCCGAACCGTTTTGTGGCCCTGTGCGAGGCCTTGGCCAATCAGCATGGACCACGCTTTTTACCCAACGCCCAATTGCGCGCCATGGCCCTCAAAGGTGAACGGTTTTACCCATGATCGACTATTATTTTTCACTGCACTCGCCTTGGGCTTATTTAGGCCATGCCCACTTCATGGCGCTTGCCGGGCGGCATAGACTGGCGGTTCGCTTCCGCCCCGTGTTTCTGATGGATGTGTTCGATGAAACCGGCGGATTGCCGCTGGCTAAACGGCACCCGGCCCGACAACGCTATCGCATGCTCGAATTGCAGCGTTGGCGCGTCAAGCGCGGTGTGTCGCTTATTCTTCGCCCGGCACATGTGCCCTTCGATCCCCGTCTTGCGGACTCGGTTGTGGAGGCATTGGCGCAGGCTGGCGAAAATCCCGACGGATATATTCGTGCCTGCTTCGAAGCGGTCTGGGTTAATGATCGTAATTTGGGCGATCCAACCGTGATAGCCGGGCTATTGGCGGCACAAGGCTTTGACGCGGACCGTATCATGGCCGATGCCCGATCAGACGCTATTCTCGCGATCTATCAGAATAATGCCCGCCAAGCGATTGAAGCGGGCGTCATCGGCTCGCCTTGCTATGTTCATCAAGGCGAGGTGTTTTGGGGGCAGGAC
>CANCAR010000070.1 GCA_947374125.1 Hyphomicrobiales bacterium
GGCGTTCCCCGCCACTTTCCGCTAAACACCGCGCCTTCGCCGCCCGAAAGCGGCCAAAGGCACTCGTAGCTCAGCTGGATAGAGCGCTGCCCTCCGAAGGCAGAGGTCACACGTTCGAATCGTGTCGGGTGCGCCAAAATTTTTCAGAGTTTTAAAATGCCTTCCGTGATCTAAATCGGTATTTTGACATGAAGTTTGTGGTGGCAGCTTTACTCCTAACAATGCCGTTAATGACGTCCTCAGCTAAGGCTGGCGAAGTGATCATTGTAGAAGAGTCGTTTGCGAACCCAATTGACCTACCTAAACCAATTGAAACGGAACTTTTAAAAAGTTTGACCGAGACAGCATCAACCTGTTTAGCCGACAGCAACACCACCGTGCGTGAGGCCATCGAGGCGAGTTTCGTCGATCTCGGTATTTCAGTCAAATCCATCATGCTCAAACCCAAAGACCCATCTTTGCCAGGAGCGGCTTAGGGGTGTGTTTGCGGCGCCTATTCTTGTCCGATGTGGATATTCTCATTAAAAGGATCTACCTCCCGCCGCTTATGGTGGGATTACGGGAATCTCGTTGAAGTCATCGACCGAAAAGATCGCGGATTAAAACGCTTACTGATTTCAAGCGGTACAGCTGGACACCAAGAACGAAGCCTCTACGCGTGGAACGGCAAGCGATATACCGTTTTGAGGAAAAAACAGATTTCCGGAGTGGAGGTAAATGAAAAAGGTTACCGCGATTTGGAAAAATTCCGTTCCGACGCAATCCGCTAATAGGTATTATTTTTGAAGTTATACCGGTTCAACTGTTAACGATGTGCCGGAACATCGCGTTCGTCGATATTGAAGCGGCGGGGGAGAGACTCCGACAGAATTGGTAACATCAAGTTCGATTAAAGATGATTTCTAATGTTAAACGTTAAATCCAATTCTAACCACTATAAACGCCTCAAGCCGCTGGCAAAACCTCATCGACAATAATGTCACCCGCTCGAGCCCGAGCCTTTGCCATGTCAAAGGTCATCTGCATGCGCATCAGCGTATCGGCCTTGATGCCAAAAGCTTTCTCGAACGGGATGGCCATTTCCGCCGACAGAGCAGTATGACCATTGAACAGATTGCTCAGCGTCTGGCGGGTCACGCGGAAACTGGCTGCGAGGCGATTGATACTCACACCGTGCGGATCGACAACTTCGCTCTTAAGCCAGTCACCGGGATGAACCGCAAGCGAGGGATGCATGGGCAATGCCATCAGTAATAGTCCTCCAAGTCAAGTTCGGCGATAGTCGCTTCATCGATCTTGATGAAGGTTAGGCGCCAGTTTTTAGTAACCGTCATCGCCCACCGCCCGGCCTTCTCGCCCATCAAAGCGTGTAGACCATAATTGGGCGGCAAGGCCAATTCATCAAACCGGCTTGCCGCGTCGATAAAGGCTAGAATCTTGCGGATACGGCCAGCGTCACCAACAAGGCCCTTTGCGTTGCCGGTCTCGAAAAACCGCCTAAGCCCTTTTTTGGGAAATGCTTCCAATATCCATAACGTCTTATGTCAAACATCATTTTACGCCTGCTCGCAACCGCGATTGACCACGAGGTCACATTTATTGGATCCGCCCGCCCGTCTACGCAGGCGAAATGTTTCGAAGAATTAAAAATTATATCATGATTTCAATAACATTAACGGCATCGCTTTCATCGCTTCCGGGCGCGCCAATTTGAGGCAAAACTTCTCGCGTTACCGGTTCGCTCGTTTTTGACCCGATTAAGCGGTAGCGCGCTGTCGTTTCTTATCGAAAATACGAACGTTTGCGTTATCGATGAATGATCTTCTTAACGTCGTCTACCCCTCAAACGCCCTCACCCACATCGCGCAAATGCCGGAGCGGACAATGTCGTTGATGGAAAACTCGACGATGGGCACGGGCAAATCGCGTGTCCGAACGAGATCAATCGCCTTGCGTAATCCTGAGTCATGCTCCAAGTCACACTGCATAATGTCGCCATTGATGACGGTCAGGCAATCTTCGCCGATGCGGGTGAGGAACATTTTGATTTCGGCGATCGTCGTGTTCTGCGCTTCATCAAGCAGGATGAAGGAATTCTTCCATGATCGTCCGCGCATCACTTCGAATGGCACTACCTCGATGTCGCCATTCTTCACCGCCAAATCATAAACGGCTGCACCTAACCGATCGCGGATCGCGTCTGTAATGGGAACCGCCCAAGGAGCAAATTTTTCTTCTAAGGATCCTGGAAAGAAGCCAAGAGAACGACCGCAGGGAACGTTTGGTCGGGTTAGAATGATTTTTTTGATCGATTGGCTGCGATAAAGATCTGCGGCGTACGTGGCAGCCATCCACGTTTTACCTGTTCCTGCCGGGCCTAACACAAAGACCTGTTCGCTGGTTCTGAGATAACCCAGATATTCGGCTTGCTTTAAAGTGAGCGCTAGAATGGGAGGTGGCGTTCGTTCAGGCTCGAACTTCTTTTTCAAAGATTGGGATTTTTTGAAGAGCTGAACAACTTTGCTTTCGTCTCTGGCGCGAATAAACTTATCGCGCCGTTTTTCCCGGTTTTTTGCCATGCCATTCCTTAAACACTAATCGGATAAAGGGTGGAGAAGTCACGCAAACGACGCCGTACATTTCTTGATTCGTGTGACGGCTTGATAACGATGATTTTTGGTTTTCAATCCGCTTTCGAAACCCGCCTTTGAGTGCATCCGTTCACCTTTGTCATACCCCCGTCACCGCCATTGGATACGACGTTTTCAAGCAACGGAGTTAGCCATGCGGATCATCCAGATTTCAGATACCCACCATTCGGTGGCCCATCCCTATTTCTCAGAAAATGTCGCCGCCACCACCCGTTGGCTCACGGGGATGGAAGCAGACTTGATCATTCACACAGGCGATTTGGCGATGGATGGCGCGGCTGATCCTTCGGATTTGGCGTTGGGTGCGCAATGGATCCGTGATACGAGCCGCGAAATGCTCGTCGTGCCCGGCAACCATGATGTAGGTGATCACGTCGCCATCAAGCCAACCCAACAGGTCGATGATTCACGGCTTGAGCAGTGGCGCGCAACGGTTGGACCGGATTTTTGGTCGGTTGACCGAGGCGGTTGGCGGCTTATCGGGCTAGATTCGATGCTCATGGGTACCGGCCATAAAGAAGAAGGTCGCCAATTTGAATGGTTCGCCGATGCGCTGGATACAACCCGTCCGATTGCCGTTTTTCTGCATAAGCCACTCTTTATTGATCACCCAGAAGAAGGTCCACGCGGCTATTGGACGGTGACGCCGGAGCCACGCCGCACCTTATTGGCGCTAATGGCAAAGGCCGATATCAGATTGGTTGCCAGCGGCCATCTCCACATCCACCGACATTACCAACACGGCGAAACGGATTTTGTTTGGGGTCCAGCCAGCTCGTTTGTTGTCGGCGAAAGCCAGGAAGAGTTGGGCGGTGATCGGCTTTTAGGGGCCGTTATTCACGACTTTTCCGACAAGGGCGTTTCCAGCAGCTTTGTGAGGCCGGAGGGCGTTGAAGATCTGTTGATCGAGCCGGTCGGCCATTTGATTTACGCCGAGTCGTAAGGGGTTGATGCGATGGCTCCTGCATTGGTTTTAAAACATGTTTCCAAGGCATTTGGCACGCAAAGCGTTTTGCGGGATGTGTCGATTGAGGCGGACGCCGGGGAGTTTATCGCGCTTGTCGGCCCATCGGGTTGCGGCAAATCTACTCTGTTGCGCATTGCAGCAGGGCTTGAACGGGCCGATGCTGGTGAGGTTTCACTCGCAGGTGTTAATGTGACCGACACACGCGCCGCCGATCGCGACATGGCGATGGTGTTTCAATCCTATGCGCTCTATCCCCATCTCACTGTACGCCAAAACATCGCGCTACCATTGGCGATGCGTCGGTTAAGTGGATTCGAACGGTTGCCGATGATTGGGCGGATAACGCCATCCGCGCGCGCGAAACACGCGTCGATTATGGCGGATGTTGAGCGCACGGCGGAGGCGCTGCGAATTACCGAATTACTGAACCGTAAGCCCGGTGAAATGTCCGGCGGGCAACGTCAACGCGTCGCTCTTGGTCGTGCGATCGTCCGCCGACCAAAAGCGTTTTTAATGGACGAGCCGCTCTCTAATTTAGATGCCGCTTTGCGGGTGCACATGCGGGCGGAAATCGTCTCTTTGCATCGGGCAGCAGGCGTTGTCACCCTCTATGTAACGCATGACCAAGAAGAAGCGCTGGGTATGGCCGACCGCGTGGCGGTGATGATCGGTGGACGCATTTTGCAAATCGCCTCACCCGAGGTGATTTATACCGATCCCGAACATATTGACGTAGCAAGCTTTATTGGTAGCCCGAAAATCAATCTCTTACCTGGGAAAATTGTTCACGGCGGCAGGCTATTTCAAGCAGGTCGGTACCTGTTCTCGGGCTTTAGCGGACCGGAGCGAGACGTTACCATCGGCATCCGCCCGGAACATTTATTTCTCTCGACCGAAGCGCATGAAGACTCCATTCCGTTGTTCCTTCAGCGGCTCGAATTTTTGGGTTCTGAAGTCATCGCTCACCTTAAAAACCAGAATGATGGCCGGGCGCTTATTGCTCGTCTTGAGCCCGATCATGCGAGTGACGTCGCCGGCCTAAAACAGCTCTTCGCGTCCGCAACCGATCACGAGTTGATGGTCTTTGAGACGGACGGCTCACGGGTCCGGGCGGCTGCTTCTGTTGCCGATGGGGCTGCTAGCTATGCAGCCTGAAGGGGGAAAGCCTCGTCGTTTGACGCGGTTTGATCACCGCGAGGTTCGTGCGGCGTTGTTATTATGCGCCCCGACGGCGGTGCTGATGCTGGCCCTTTTGGTGCTGCCGACCTTGGCCGTGCTCGGCCTTTCGTTCACCGATGCTGAATTGGGTGTGCCGGGATTTCAATTTCTCGGGCTTGGTGCCTATGCGGATCTGTTCACCGATCGGGCCTTTTTGCGCGCGTTCCGCAATACAGCGATCTATGTCGCGTTGGTCGCTCCCGCTTCCGTGGTAATCGGGCTTGTGCTCGCGCTTCTGATTGAGGCCGAAGTCAAAGGCCGGGCGTTTTTCCGCTCGGTCTATTTTTTGCCCGTTGTATCGCTGACCGTCGCCATGGCGAGCGTGTGGCAATATTTGATGCACCCGAGTTTCGGCCCCATGAATTTGGTGCTGCAACGGTTTGGGCTACCCAGCATCAACTGGTTGGGGTCAAGCGATAATGTGCTCACATCCCTTGCCCTAATCGGCATTTGGCAGGCTCTGGGCTTCAACCTTGTCCTTTTTCTCGCGGGCTTAACCGCCATTAATCGCGACCTTTATGCGGCCGCCGAAATGGATGGCGTACGCTCCGCATGGTCGCGGTTTTGGACGGTTACTTGGCCAATGCTCGGGCCAACCACTTTGTTCGTTGTGACGATCACCATGATTAATGCCGTAAAAGTGTTTGAAACTGTGGCGACGTTGACCCAAGGCGGACCGTCCAAGGCCTCGGAAGTTCTGCTCTATACCATCTATAAAGAAGGTTTTGTCTATCTCCATATTGGCGTTGCCTCCGCGATGGCTGTGGTGTTTGTCGCCGTTTTACTGGTGCTGCTGCTGGTTCAAACCAAAGTGCTTGAAAAGCAGGTTCATTACGCATGATGACGCCGAGCTCCACCCTTGTTCGTCTGTTACGTTTTGGTTTTTTGGCCGTTGGAGCGGCGATTATCTTATTTCCGTATGTATTCATGATTTCGGCCTCGCTGAAGCCGCCGGAAGACGTGTTCTCCGCCAGCCTAAGCCTATGGCCGGAGCATTTTTCGGCTTATGAAAATTATTCCAAGGCGCTCACGCGCATACCGATGGTGCGCATTCTTTTAAATGGCGCGCTGGTCTGCACGGCGATTGTTGTTTTTCAAATCTTATTTGCCCTGCCCGCAGCCTATGCGCTGGCGAAACTCCGCTTCCCGGGACGTGGCGTGTTGTTTGGCCTCGTTATGCTTGGCCTATTGGTTCCGATCCACGCGATTTCAATTCCGCTTTACGCCGCGGCCCAAATCTCGGGGCTATTGAACACGCTCGCGGTGTTGGTGATCCCCTTCACGCTATCGGTCTTTGCGATGTTCTTGTTCCGACAGTTCATCAAGGCCATGCCGGATGAATTGATCCACGCCGCGCGCATGGATGGGTTATCCGAAGCGGCTATCGTCTGGCGTATTATTTTGCCCAATGCTTGGCCGGCCGCGTCCGCCTTCGCGATCTTCTCGGTCGTCGCCCATTGGAACGATCTCTATTGGCCGCTGATCACGATTTCAAAGACGCAACTCGCAACGCCGCCATTGGGCTTGTTGTTCTTCCGCTCAGCGGAAGTTGGCGATGACTATGGCGCGCTGATGGCTGCGACCTTGATCGTCACGCTGCCGCTTGTCCTGTTTTTCCTCTTCGCCCAAAAGCTCTTCATCGAAGGTGTCACGATGACCGGGCTCAAGGGTTAAGGCCTACCCCTGTTCCCCTCCCCCCATTGGAGCACTCCCTATGAAACTGATAAAAAGCCTAGCGATTGCCGCCTTCGCAGCGGTTGCCCTTCCTGCCTATGCAGAAACGACCGAGATCATCGTGCATTACCCCATGCCTAATTTTTTCAAGGGCGTGATGGACACGATTTCGACCGAATATATGAAGCAACATCCAGACGTGAAAATCACCTTCACCAGCCCATCGCCGACCTATGAAGAAGGTTTGCAGCTTATGCTGCGTCAAGCAGGCACGGCAGAAATGCCCGATGTGAGCTTTATCGGCTTGAACCGTCTGCGCGTTTTGGCTGAACGCAATATCGGCACCGACTTAACGCCCTTCATCAAAGCCGATAGCAATTTCGCCAATGAAGGTTTTTCCGACCGCCTTCTGAGCTTAGCCCGCTTCAATGGCAAGCAAATGGGTCTCGCTTTCGCGACCTCTAACCCGATCATGTATTACAACGCCGATCTGGTCCGCAAAGCGGGCGGCGATCCCGATCACATGCCAACGACATGGGACGAAGTGTTCCCGCTTGCCGCCAAAATCAACGCGCTGGGCGATGGCGTGATCGGCATGTCCTATCGCTGGCAGGGTGACGACTGGATGTTCTCGGCACTGCTTTTCGGCCATGGCGGCACGGTGCTGAGCGCGGATGAGAAGAAAGTCACGTTTGATGGCGCAGAAGGGCTTGGCGCACTGAAACTGATCGACCGCATGGTCAAGGAAGGCAAAATGCCACCTTTGGCGAGCGATGCAGCCGTTCAGGGATTTAACGCAGGCAAGATTGGTATTTCTTTCTGGACGACCGGGGCGCTGCGCGGCACCATCAATGGCGTTGGCGGCAAGTTCGATCTCCGCACCGGCAAGATGCCGGTCATCGATGCCACCAAGGGCCATCTACCAACCGGCGGCAATGCCGCTGTGATGTTCACGACGGACGCTAAGAAGCAGCAAGCCGTTTATGACTTCATTAAATTTGCCGCCGGTCCCTTCGGTGCGTCGGTTGTCGTTCCAGGCACAGGCTACGTACCGAACAACGAATTGGCGGCTAAAGACGACCGCTATCTCGGCAAATTCTACGACGCCAACCCGCTTTTCAAAGCGGGCCTGAGCCAGATGGATCTGATGATCCCTTGGTATTCCTTCCCCGGCAATAATGGCGTGAAGGTAACCCAGACCATCGTCGATAATCTCAGCGTCCTCGTCGAGCAGAAGACAACACCAGAAGAAGCGCTCAAGACGATGTCGACAGAAGTGCAAAAGCTCCTGCCGCGCTAAAAAACATTGAAACGAGCCCGGCGCTTTGATTGGCGCCGGGTTTTTCTCGATCATTGGCCTAAGACTATTTGAGCACCCTTATGTTTACGAGCTTCGCAACGCGTCAGATGGTTCTCCGCGCGATGCTAAGATGGCCAGAAAGAGCGCGCATAGAGCGCCAATGCGATCATCAAGCCAACCAAGCCTAATTCTTCGACACCCGGTTGTGGGTTCATCGCAAGGCCGGTTTGGCCGGCGATGATCTTAGACACCAGCAGGGAACCGCCCCATCCGAGCACCAATCCTAAACCGCATCCCGCCGTCATCAATAATGTCGCACTCAGCCCAACAACGAGTGCGATATAGCTTCGCGTCGCCCCCAAAGCGCGCAGAATGACATAGCGCCGCCGGCGCAACCCAATCAGGGTAACGAGCAACAAAACAAAGGCAAGGATGGAGAGTTACGGGATCAAGAAAAAATCTTAGAACACTCGGCCAACATGCTCACGTCGCCAGATGGCGCGTTCACGATCATTAAAGTTGGAAAGATCTGGATCGGGATGGCCCAAGCAACGGCAAGCCGAGAACGAAGACCACGCTTTGATAGCACTTTCATTTTAGCGTTGGGTCAAGCCGGTCGCGCAGCCAATCCCCGAGAATACTAACGGAGAGCGTCGTCAGGACGATTGTCGTTGCTGGAGCGAGCAAAATCCAAGGCGCGCGGGTTAGATATTCACGCCCGTATCCCACCATATTGCCAAGACTAGTCATGGGAGGCTGAACCCCTAATCCCAAAAAGGATAGTCCGCTTTCAAGCAAAATAATTTCTGGAAAGACCAAGGTCATCGAGACGATCAGCGTAGAGGCGGTATTGGGCAAAATATGTCCCAAATAAATGCGGATTGGACTAGCCCCTAATTGCCGCACAGCCGCCGCATAGCCCTGTGAATTAGCGGCTATCGCCAAACCGCGCGCGATGCGGGCATAGCGTTCCCAACCGTAAATGCCCATCAAGAGAATGAACAAGGTTAGAGTATTGCCAAAAAAGGCAAGCACGGCGAGCGCAAAGATAAGGAAGGGAATAGAGGCTTGGAAGTCAGCCAAGATCAGAACCGTTTGCTCGACCCACCCGCGATAATGCGCCGCCAAAAAACCCAAAAGCGTGCCAAAGGTTGCTGAGATGATCGTTGCAACAAAGGACACGAGCAGCGAAATTCGGATCGAGATGACAAGCCGCGAAAATACATCGCGACCCAACTCGTCCGTGCCTAGCCAATGCAGGCTTGTGAACGGCAAAGAAAGCCGTGCTTTCAAATCAATCGCCGTAAAGGCATAGGGCATCAAACTCGGCCCCACAACGGCAACAAAACACATGAAACTTAGCCAGAATATGGCGACAGAGACGCTCAATGGAAAAGGTTGAGCGTTCAAGCGATCATGCGCTAAAGGCATTAGCCCTTCGGCGCTATCGGTCACCGCCTTGTCTGTTGGCTGCGTCATTGACCGGCTCCCCGTGGTGCTTGACGGATGCGTGGGTCGAACAGGCCATAGGCCAAGTCGACCAGAAAATTGGCGCAGACCATGGTTGAAGCCACCAGCAGCAAGATCACCTGAACGACCGAAAGATCGCGGTTTGATACGCAAACCACCAATAAACGCCCAACGCCGGGCCACGCGAAGACGCTCTCGACAACAACCGCACCAGCCAAGAGACTGCCAACCATAAATCCCAAAACCGTTATCGTCGGAATAGCTGCATTGGGTAACGCATGTCCGCGCACAACGGCGGACCATTTAAGCCCCTTTGCGCTGGCCGTACGAATATAGGGTTGGCCCAAAATTTCCAGCATTGCGCTACGGGTGAAGCGTGCAAGCACTGCGGCTCCGCCGATCCCAAGCGTGATGACCGGGAGAATGGCGTGACGCCAACTATCGGCACCCGACGTCGGCAGCCAACCAAGCCCCACCGAGAAGACGAGCACCAGCACGAGTGCGAGTACGAAACTCGGCACTGTAAAACCAAACACAGCAAAGGACATCACCAAGCGATCAATCCGGCTGTTGCGGTGCAACGCTGCATATACGCCCGCTGGAATTCCGATGCCGACCTTCAACATCAGCGCAGGAACCATCAAAAGCAGGGTAGCTGGTATGCGTTCTCCGACAATGACCAAAGCGCTGCGGCCATCGCGCATCGAGCGACCTAACTCACCCTGCAATACGGCTCCGAAATAATGAAAATATTGCAGCCAAATAGGGTCATCGAGGCCCCAAGCTTTACGGAAAGCGATGATGGCCTCGGGCGGCGCGTCGGGGCTCATAATGATCAGAGCTGGATCGCCAGAGAGACGCAATACGATGAAACTAAACGTCATGACGAAGAAAATCGTGAGCGCAGCACGCACGACGCGGGAGATGATAAACCGGATCATGATGCCATAGCCTCCAGCGTCACAGGCTCTGAAAGATGGCAGGCTAAATGGTGATGCGGGCTTATTTCACGCGCGAGCGGTGGAACTGAGCGGCAAACCTCCATCACTTTTGGGCACCGTGGATGGAAAGGACACCCCGCGGGGCGCGCCGCGGGGTCCGGCGGTTCTCCGGTCAAAAGCATCGGGGTCTTTATTTTTTGCCGAGGTGTCGGCGAAGAGGCAACCAAGGCTTGGGTATAAGGATGCCGAGGGTGTTTGAAAATGTGATCGGAATCCGCCTCTTCCACAATGACACCTAGATACATCACCGCCACTCGGTGGCTCACCTGGCGTACGACTTTTAAATCATGGCTGATAAAAATCATCGCCAAGCCAAGATCAGTTTGAAGGTCCATCAGCAGGTTCACGACTTGGGCCTGAATGGAGACATCAAGCGCCGCGACCGGCTCGTCACACACCAAGAGGTCAGGCTCGGTTGCTAACGCACGGGCTATTACCACGCGCTGTCGCTGCCCACCGGATAATTCATGCGGATAACGCGACGCATGGTGTTTGGTGAGGCCAACCGAGGTCAGCAAGGCGAGAACGCGTTGGTCACGGCCTTTTGTGTCGCCAATGGCGTGGATATCGAGGCTTTCACGAATTTGAGCCGCGATGGGTAATCGACGATCAAGCGCCGCTAAAGGGTCTTGGAACACGAGTTGAATGCGTCGGCGGATCGCGCGCCATGCTGGCGAGCCGTATTTCGGCAACGGCACGCCGTCAAAATATACGCTGCCGCCATCGGGCGCTTCAAGGCCAAGCGCCAAGCGTCCCGTGGTTGATTTGCCGCAGCCGGATTCTCCAACAATGCCGAGGGTTTTGCCACGCGCCACCGTGAAACTGACATCGACAACGGCATCCACAGGCTTTGGAGCCGATAAAAAGCCCGCCCGTGCAAAATAACGCTTACGCACATGCTCAACCGCCAAAAGTGCGGGGGATGCTTGCTCAAAATCCATCACGCAACATACCTGTCATCGATGGCCGCACTGTGCAGAGCGTTGTGGCATGCGACGCGCTGTCCGATGTGATCAATCGGCACAAGTTCGGGGAGTTCTTGATAGCACCGGGCGCTTGCCCCGTCACAGCGCGCTTGAAAGGCGCAGCCTTGCGGCAAGTTCCATGGCTCAGGCACTGACCCACGGATGGGAACCAAACGCCGTTTCGGACCCGCCAGCTCAGGCAGCGCGGATAATAGCCCGCGCGTATAAGGATGACGAGGATGATCAAAAATCGCATCCGTCGTATTCATCTCCACAATTCGGCCCGCATACATCACCGCGACGCGCTCGCACACAGATGCGACCGCGCCGAGATCATGGCTCACCATGACGACTGCCATTCCGCGATCCCGCCGAATAGCGTCGATAAGCGAAAGAATTTGCGCCTGGACGGTGGCATCAAGCGCTGTCGTTGGCTCATCGGCGATGAGCATATCCGGCTCACCAGCAAGCGCCATGGCAATCATGACGCGCTGATTTTGCCCGCCCGACATTTCGTGCGGATAGGCGTTCAGCCGATTGGCGGCGTCCGGAATACCGACATCATCGAGCAATCTTTTGGCTTCTTGCCGCGCGGCTTGACCCGTAAGGCCACGATGAAGGTGAAGCGCCTCGCCCAATTGATATCCGATCCGCAACACAGGATTGAGCGCACTCGACGGATCTTGAAAGATCATCGCAATCCGACGGCCACGAATACGTTCAATCACCGATGCGGGAACGCCTAATATATCTTCACCCGCCAGACGCACCCGCCCCGTCGCTTTGGCTTTACCGGGCAGCAAGCCGAGGCTTGCGAGAAAGGTTACCGATTTGCCGCAGCCTGACTCCCCCACAACCCCCAATGCCTCGCCGCGCTCAAGCGTTATGCCTACATCATGCACCACCGTGCGCCCGGAAAAGG
>CANCAR010000071.1 GCA_947374125.1 Hyphomicrobiales bacterium
TGGGCGGCGAGACGCTGGAAGTTGAAGTGTCGGCGACCAAGCAGATGAATCTCGATAAACTGCTCGAAGCCATCGCGCTGCAATCCGAATTGCTTGATCTCAAGGCTAATCCGGAACGCGAAGCCGAAGGCACCGTCATTGAGGCCAAACTGGATCGCGGCCGTGGTCCGGTCGCTACCGTGCTTATCCAGCGTGGTACGTTGCGGACGGGTGATATCGTTGTCGCAGGTTCGGAATATGGCCGCGTTCGCGCGCTCTTGTCCGATCTTGGTGCGCCGGTAAAAGAAGCAGGTCCATCGGTTCCCGTCGAAGTGCTCGGCTTTAACGGTGCTCCTGAGGCAGGCGATCGTCTCGCAGTCGTTGAGTCGGAAGCCCGTGCGCGTGAAATTACCGAATACCGCCAACGCCAGAAGCGCGAACGGAGTGCGGTTCGCGCCGGTGCTGCACGCGGTACGCTGACCGATATGATGAGCCAGCTCAAGAGCACGGGCCGCAAGGAATTTGCGCTTCTCATCAAGGGCGATGTGCAGGGTTCGGTTGAAGCGATTATCAACTCGCTCGAAAAACTTGGTACCGATGAGGTCGGCGCCCGGATTATCCATTCGGGAGCGGGCGGCATTAACGAGAGCGATGTGACCTTGGCGGAAGCCTCAGGCGCAGCCATCATCGGCTTTAACGTGCGTGCGAACAAAGAAGCGCGCGATGCGGCCGAGCGTTCGGGTACCGAAATCCGCTATTACAACATCATCTATGACCTCGTTGACGATATTAAACAGGCGATGTCCGGTCTTCTGGCCCCGACGCTCCGCGAGGAACGGCTCGGCGAGGCGCGCATCCTTCAGGTCTTCGCGGTGTCGAAGGTTGGCAAGGTGGCGGGTTGCTTGGTGCAGGATGGCCGCGTCGAGCGTGGCGCGAATGTTCGCCTGATCCGCGACAACGTCGTGATCCACGAAGGCAAGCTTTCAACGCTCAAGCGCTTCAAGGACGAGGTCAAGGAAGTCGGTTCCGGTCAGGAATGCGGCATGGCGTTCGAGAGCTATCAGGACATGCGCGAAGGTGACATCATCGAATGCTACCGCGTCGAAGAGATCCGGCGTTCGCTGTAATTTTTTAAGAGCCCGGGATCGACCGGGCTCTTTTACTCTCCCCTTCAACCCCTTTGTCCGGTCCCAGCCCGGAATGGCGGTACGATATGAAAAGCCGACAAGCCGCCGACCGTGGACCCTCTCAGCGTCAATTGCGCGTGGGCGAGCTCGTGCGCCACGCCATTGCCGATTTGCTTCGCCGGGGTGGGATTATTGATCCGGTGATTGAAAAGGCGATCATCACGGTCCCCGAAGTCCGGATGTCCCCAGATCTCAAAATCGCCACTGCCTATATTTCGCTCCATGATGAGAGCCAAGAACCGGCTGTTTTGAAGGCGCTTGGCAAATATCATGGCCTGTTTCGCACCGAAATCGCGCATAAGGTGAATTTGAAATACGCGCCCAATGTCCGCTTCCGTCCCGACGAGACGTTAGAAGTCGCCGCCAAAATCGATGCCTTGCTGCGCCGCCCCGAAGTTCAGCGCGATTTGGCGCGGTCCAGCGATCTCGACGAGACGGACGAGGATTAACCCCCGTGAGTGCTCCAAAAAAACACCGTACGGATCGGCATGGCTGGATCGTACTCGATAAGCCGGTTGGCATGACCTCCACCCACGCGGTAGCCGTTGTGCGCCGCATGTTGAATGCTAAAAAAGCCGGCCATGCCGGAACGCTCGATCCTTTGGCATCGGGGCTATTGCCGCTGGCCTTCGGCGAGGCGACCAAAACCGTGCCCTATGTGGTGGATGGCGAAAAAGCGTATGCGTTTACGGTGACCTTCGGGATTGAAACCGACACAGACGATGCCGAAGGCCGCATCGCCGGAACCAGCGAGCTTAGGCCGAGCGAAGCCGAGATTTTGGCCGCTTTGCCGCATTTTATCGGTTCCGTCACCCAAGTCCCGCCGCGCTACTCCGCGATTAAAATCGATGGCGAGCGCGCCTATGATTTGGCCCGTGGCGGCGAAACGGTGGAATTGCAGCCCCGGACGGTAGAAATCCACGCGCTGCGCCTTGTTTCCTATGACGGACAAGCCGCGATGCTCGAAGCCGAATGCGGTAAAGGCACCTATGTTCGCGCGATTGCGCGGGATTTGGGCCGCATGCTGGGCTGCTTAGGCTATGTCTCAGCCCTGCGCCGGACGCGCGTTGGCCCGTTTACGGAAGCCCATTCGGTAACGATGGCGGCACTAGAAGCCGATCCCGAGGCCGTGTTTCAAGCCTTGCGCGATGTCGATACGGGGCTGTTGGAATTGCCCTGCGTACGGGTGACGTCAGACGGTGCGCTTCGGTTGAAACGCGGGCAATCGGTGATTGTGCGCGGTGCAGATGCGCCGGAAGAGGGATCGACCGCCTATGCCACGCAGAACGGCGTCGTGGTGGCGATTGGTGTGATTGAGCATGGCTCGTTGGTGCCGAACCGGGTGTTTAATTTGTGAGGCTTAAATTCCATTGTAATTTTGTACACAATCACGTACTTTATTAGAATGAAAACAGCCTCGGTCTCCAGTTTAAGACGCTCGCTTGCTTCCACACTCGACCGTGTGGTCGAAGATCATGAGCCCGTGATCGTGACGCGGGAGGGCGGCAAAGCGTCGGTTGTCATCCTCTCGCTTGAGGATTTTGCCTCGTTTGAGGAAACGAATTATCTTCTGAAAAGCCCCGCTAATGCGGAGCGTCTTTTGGCGGCGGTTGAAAGCCTTTCATCCGGTGGCGGTACCGAGCGGACCTTGGCCTAAGTGAAGCTCGTATTTGCCGAACAGGCTTGGAGTGACTACCTTCATTGGCAAGCAACTGACCGCGCTTTGCTGGAGCGCATCAATGAACTCATTAAAGAATGCACCCGAACGCCCTTTTCCGGGCGTGGAAAGCCCGAGCCTTTGCGCGGATCGCTGTCCGGTTGGTGGTCGCGCCGCATCACGCAGGAACATCGGCTGGTTTATCGGGTTGAGGGTGAGAGCCTGTTTATTGCGCAGTGCCGGTATCATTATTGAATGAGGTTCATCCGTGCTGAACGGGGTGTTTAATTGTAAGCCTGTCGATTCATTTATTGTTTATGGTTAGCGTTATGGGAGAATACATTCTCCTTTTTCAGACCATGATATTCCATCGTAACTTATAATGATCGCCTTTTTATCGAGCATACATGACACGTTGATCTGGAAATCGTTCTCCCAAGATATGTCATGTAGATCTGTATCTGTTTTTATTTCATATTCCAATTTTATCGATTGGTTTTCAAATCTATAAATTTTCGATTTCGCGCTCTTTATGTTGCCGTCTTCGGTCATATCCCCCGTATATATATCTGCTAATGCCAAAAACCGTTTTTTTTGAGGTGAAAAAAGTAAACCTCCGCGAACGGAAATGTTCTGCGCGTCACTTAGGCGAAATAAATCTATTTGGCCACCTTCATAAAAGGAAGACTCAACAAGAATATATCCGTTTTGAATTGCGACAATTTTAGTACTGATGCAGTTATCCCAATGTTCGCAAGCGGCTACGTTATCTTTAAACACTGTTTTTTGCTTATTTTCGAAAATTAATTTAAGAATACCATTCGATCGTTTTGCTACTTTGCCGAGCACATCGAGACAAATCTTTTCATTCTTTTCACAATCCGTATCCGGATAATTCTTCGCCATCGCAGGCGCCGCCAAAAAAAGGGTAACCAATAAAATAAAAATGCGTGCCATATCTTGCCCCATGAATTGAACATTAGCTTAGTTTACCTTAAGTAAATTCTACTGCAATTGGCGTTTCTAAGGAGCCAAAAATGCCGCAGTCTGTCCGTGTGCCATTGATCAATGATGGCGACACCCAAATTGTCAGCCTACCGGAAGCATTTGAGCTGACTGATGATCGGGTAACGCCCACGCGCGTTGGCAAAGGCCTATTGGTTGCGCCGGAAGATTTTGACGTTTCTGCTTGGCTCAACGACTTACGCCAGAACGCCGATCCCGACTTCATGAGCGAGGGCCGCCCACCACAAGGTGAGGCGGAAGCGCGGGATCAGTTCGACTGACTCTTTTCCCCTCGCATTCCCCTCAAAATCGTGTATATGTCCCCCCATCGCGCCGGGGTTTCGCCCGGCCGTTTCTGTTTGTTAGGACGGTGCTGGACGACATCCCGGCCCTGCCCGCAAGCCGAGTAAGGCGGCCTTTTTGCCGTATTTTCTAACGAGTAAGGAACATCCGATGTCGATTACGCCAGAGCGCAAGCAAGAGCTTGTTGCGCAATTCGCTACCAATGCCGCTGATACGGGTTCGCCCGAGGTTCAAATCGCGATTCTCACCGAGCGCATCACCAATTTGACCGGCCATTTCAGAACGCATGCGAAGGATAACCATTCGCGTCGCGGTTTGTTGAAGATGGTTTCGCAGCGCCGCTCGTTGCTCGACTATGTGAAGAGCAAGGACGAAGGCCGTTATCGCTCGATCATCGAGCGTTTGGGCATCCGCCGCTAAGGCTCGATCATTTGACGGATGTCGCCTGAGGGCGGCACCGTCTTTTATGGAATAGACGGCAATCCGGCCGCCTGTTCCACTCCTTGGGATACGCGGCAAGGTGCCGGTATCCTTAAACCCTGCCTTTGTAGGACGATCATGGCAGGATCGCCGGATGCTGGCGCACCTGATACCTCCAGCCTCCCGCCGTCTTGCTCGTGGTCTCTTCCGAGGCAAATCAGAGAAGTGACAAGACACACATGTTCGATATCCAAAAAGTAGAACTTACCTGGGCTGGCCGCAAGCTGACCTTGGAAACCGGCCGTATTGCGCGTCAGGCTGATGCCGCCGTGCTCGCGACCTATGGCGAAACAACCGTTCTCGCCACCGTGGTTTCGGCGAAAGACGCCAAGCCCGGCATCGATTTCTTCCCGCTCACTGTGAATTATCAGGAAAAGGCATTCGCCGCGGGTCGTATTCCCGGTGGTTATTTCAAGCGCGAAGGTCGCCCATCGGAAAAGGAAACGCTGGTTTCCCGCCTGATCGACCGTCCAATCCGCCCGCTTTTCGTTGAAGGCTATCGCAACGAGACGCAAGTGGTTGTTACCGTTCTGGCGCATGACCTCGAAAACGATCCCGATATCGTGGCGATGGTCGCCGCCTCCGCCGCGTTGACGCTTTCCGGCGTGCCTTTCATGGGCCCCGTTGGTGCCGCACGCGTTGGCTATATCAATGGCCAGTTCCGTTTGAACCCAACGCTCGCTGAAATGGCCGATTCGGTTCTCGATTTGGTCGTTGCGGGTACGACGGACGCGGTGCTGATGGTTGAATCGGAAGCCAAAGAGCTTTCCGAAGACGTCATGCTCGGCGCCGTTATGCACGGCCATGCAGGCTTCCAGCCGGTGATTGACGCGATCATCAAGCTCGCCGAAGTCGCCGCCAAAGAGCCACGCGATTTCACGACGCCGGATCATTCGGTGCTTGAAGCGAAAGTGTTGAAGCTCGTTGAAGCTGAGCTGCGTGATGCGTTCACAACGCCAACCAAAATGGAGCGTCAGGCTAAGGTTTCGGTGGCGAAAGCCAAGGTAATGGCCGAATTCTGTGGCGAAGGCGTAGCCGAGCCATTGGCTCCGACACTGGTCGGTGGCGTGTTCAAGGAAGTCGAAGCGAAAATCGTTCGCTGGAACATTCTGGATACCAAGAAGCGCATCGATGGCCGCGATTTGGTCACCGTTCGCCCGATCATTGCAGAAGCCAGCATTCTGCCCCGCGCGCATGGTTCAGCTCTCTTCACCCGCGGTGAAACGCAGGCGATGGTTGTTGCGACCCTTGGCACGGCGGATGACGAGCAGTTTATCGATTCGCTCGAAGGCACCTACAAGGAAACCTTCCTGCTGCATTACAACTTCCCTCCCTACTCGGTGGGTGAGACGGGTCGTATGGGTTCCCCCGGTCGCCGCGAAATCGGCCATGGCAAGCTCGCTTGGCGCGCCATTCGCCCGATGCTGCCAGCCCATCACGAGTTCCCCTACACGATCCGCTTGGTCTCGGAGATCACCGAGTCGAACGGCTCGTCGTCCATGGCCACCGTTTGCGGCTCCTCGCTCGCTTTGATGGATGCAGGCGTGCCGTTGAAGAGCCCTGTCGCCGGTATCGCAATGGGTCTGATCTTGGAAGACAAGCGCTATGCGGTTCTCTCCGATATTCTTGGCGACGAGGATCATCTCGGCGATATGGATTTCAAAGTGGCCGGTACGTCGAACGGCGTCACCTCGCTGCAAATGGACATCAAGATCGCCGGTATCACCGAGGAGATCATGAAGGTCGCCTTGCATCAGGCCCGTGATGGTCGGTTGCACATCCTCGATGAAATGGCCAAGGGCTTGGCTGGCGCGCGCGCCGAACTCGGCCAATATGCGCCCCGCATCGAGACGATGAAGATCCCAACGGATAAAATCCGCGAAGTGATCGGCACGGGCGGCAAGGTCATCCGCGAAATCGTCGAAAAGACGGGCGCGAAGATCAATATCGAAGACGACGGCACCGTGAAGATTGCATCGTCCGATGCAGCTTCGATTACGGCAGCAATCAACTGGATCAAGTCGATTGCGTCCGAGCCAGAACTCAACATGATCTATGAAGGCACCGTTGTGAAAACCGCCGAATTCGGCGCTTTCGTCAACTTCTTCGGCGCCAAAGACGGCCTCGTCCACATTTCGCAGCTTGCAGCCGCGCGCGTGAACAAGGTCACCGACGTGGTGAAAGAAGGCGACAAGGTCAAGGTCAAGCTTTTGGGCTTCGACGACCGCGGCAAAGTACGCCTCTCGATGAAGGCCGTTGATCAAGCAACCGGCGAAGATCTGGAAGCCAAGGGTGCGGTTGAAGGCACGGGCGAGTAAGCCGTTTTTACTGAAGTAATTGAAAAGGCGGCCTGCGGGCCGCCTTTTTTATTTGGACCGCGCGCCTAGAAATTTTCCAAATCTGTAGCGCTATATCCTATTTTGTGCTATACATGTATAGCGTTTTAAAACTGGAGCCAAAAATGCTGGCCATCCGACTGCCGGTCGAAATAGAGAACCGCCTCGAGGCCTTGGCAAAAGCCACAGGGCGTTCCAAAACGTTCTATGCCCGCGAAGCCATTCTTGAGCACTTGGACGATCTCGAGGATGTGTACCTTGCAGAACAACGCCTGATCGACATTCGTGCAGGCAAAACACAAACCATACCGCTTGAAGAAGTGATGAAGCGCTATGGTTTGGAAGATTGAACTCGACCCAGCCGTCGATCGCGAGCTAAGCAAAGTTGATCCGCAAATAGCGCGTCGCATCCTAACTTTCCTGCACGGACGTGTCGCCCAGCTCGATAACCCCCGCAGTATAGGGGAAGCGCTCAAAGGCTCCAAGTTAGGAGATTTTTGGAAATACCGCGTTGGCGATTGGCGAATTATTGCCTGCATTGAGGACGGCGCTTTACGGATTCTCGTGATCCGCATCGGGAACCGAAAAGACGTCTATCGCCGATAAGGGCTTAAGCCGATTTTACTAAAGTGATTGAAAAGGCGGCCTGCGGGCCGCCTTTTTTATTGTTTCCGTCATTGCGGGGTGAATCGTTTTGAGTGACGAATGCGAAGCAACCCAGCTAACAATAATGACTAAAGTGCATTGTTAACATCACGCTCAGTTTGGAATCCCTAACTAGGTTGCTTCGCTCTCGCTCGCAAAGACGGAACAAATATTTTAATTTTTCAATGCAACACCCTTTGCGCCATCGGCATATCCAACGAAAACGCTGGAATATCGACCGTGAACAATTCACCCCCCGGCCCTTCCATGACATAGGTGCCCACCATGATGCCCTGGGGGGTCTCTAGCGGGCAGCCGCTGGTATAGGTGAAGGAGGAGCGCGGGCCGATGGTAGGCTGCTCTCCTACCACGCCCTCACCGCGGACTTCTTGTATGCGGCCAGTAGCGTCGGTGATTTTCCAATAGCGGCTGCGCAGTGTCACGGTTTCGGTGCCAAGATTGGCGATTTCAATCGTATAGGACCAGAAATATCGGCCATTTTGCGGGGCGGATTGCTCGGCCATAAAAGCCGGTTCAACCGTGATTTGAATGCCGCGGGTGGTGGAGCGATACATCGTGTTTCCTTTTGGTCGAACGCTTCTGCCATTCGCTCTTTCATACGCCAAGACCGTAGGAGCGATCCATATAAAAACCCGCGTGGTCGCCCACGCGGGTTTGATTGGTTTTAATGGCTACGCGCCGGGAGACGCGCGGTCCAGTTAGGCTTATTCGCCGTCTTTTTTCTTCTTCAAGGCCGCGCCGAGAATATCACCAAGCGAGGCGCCGGCATCAGCCGAGCCATACTGAGCAATCGCTTCCTTCTCTTCGGCCATTTCAAGCGCCTTGATCGAGACCTGCACCTTGCGGGCCTTGCGGTCGAACAGAATGACGCGGGCGTCAATCTTTTCGCCGGCCGCAAAACGCTCTGGGCGTTGTTCGGCACGATCGCGCGCCAAATCGCCGCGCTTGATGAAGGTCATGAATTCGGTGCCGACGATCTTCACGTCGAGACCGGCTTCCTTCACTTCCACCACTTCGCAGGTGACGATGGCGTTCTTCTTGAGGTCGCTGCCCGGTGCGTCGGCCGCTTCGGCGAACTTGTCGCCGCCCATCTGCTTCACGCCCAACGAGATGCGCTCCTTCTCGACATCGACGTCGAGAACCTGAGCCTTGACCATATCGCCCTTCTTGTACTCTTCGATCACCTGTTCGCCTGGGCGGTTCCAGTCGAGATCGGAGAGATGGACCATACCGTCAACATCGCCTTCAAGGCCAATGAACAGGCCGAATTCGGTCTTGTTCTTGACTTCGCCTTCAACGACGCTGCCAGCCGGATGCTTCTCGGCAAAGGATTCCCAAGGATTCTGCAAGGTCTGCTTGAGGCCAAGCGAAATACGACGCTTGGACGAGTCGACTTCCAAAATCTGCACTTCGACTTCTTGCGAGGTCGAAACGATCTTGCCGGGATGTACGTTCTTCTTGGTCCAGGACATTTCCGAGACGTGGATCAGGCCTTCAATGCCCGGCTCCAATTCAACGAATGCACCGTAGTCGGTGATGTTCGTTACGCGGCCCGAGAAACGAGCCTCGATCGGATACTTCGCTTCGATGCCTTCCCACGGATCAGCCAATAATTGCTTGATGCCGAGCGAAATGCGGTGCGTCTCGTGGTTGATCTTGATGATCTTAACCTTGAGCTGCTGGCCGATGGTCACCACTTCGGATGGGTGGTTGACGCGACGCCAAGCCATGTCGGTGACGTGCAACAGGCCGTCAATGCCACCGAGATCGACGAATGCGCCGTATTCGGTGATGTTCTTGACGGTACCGTCAACGGTCTGGCCTTCCTCAAGATTGGCAACGAGTTCGGTCCGGGCCTCTGCGCGGGTCTCTTCCAACACGCTACGACGCGAAACAACGATGTTGCCGCGGCGGCGATCCATTTTCAGGATCAGGAAAGGCTGCGCCATGCCCATCAAGGGGGCAACGTCGCGGATCGGACGGATATCGACCTGGCTGCGTGGCAAGAAGGCAGTAGCGCCATCAAGATCGACCGTATAGCCGCCCTTGACGATATTGAAGATAACGCCGTTTACCTTCTCTTGCTTCTCAAACGCCTGCTCAAGTTTGACCCAGCTCTCTTCGCGACGAGCCTTGTCACGCGAGATAACCGCTTCGCCGAGCGCGTTTTCGATTCTGTCGAGATAGACTTCGACTTCATCACCAACCACTGGCGCGCCTTCGCGGCCCGGGCCTGTAAATTCACGTAAAGCCACGCGACCTTCGGTCTTCAGACCCAGATCAACAACGGCCATGTCCTTCTCAATGGCAATGATAATGCCCTTGATGACGGAACCTTCGAGTGAATCGTTCTTGTTAAACGACTCATCGAGCAACGACGCGAAATCTTCGCGCGATGGATTATAATTAACGGATGCCATTTTTTCTCCTAAGAGCCCCGGCTGGGGGCCAAGCGCCGACGGGTTAGTGTTACGGGGCGTCGCTCTCCATCGATGTTTTGTGCAATCCACAAAACCACCGCTTTACGCGGGTCGGCGCTAAACCGATATCGAACGACGTCTATCTGTTCCGGCTGAGATCGGCTTCAATAAGCACGATCGCCGCTTGGAACGCGGTCTCTTTATCAAGTTTAGTGGTATCGAGCAAGCGGGCATCGTCCGCCATGCGAAGGGGCGAAGCGGCCCGGTTCGAATCCCGCGTATCGCGTTGCTGTATATCGGATAGAACGGTCTCATAGGCTAAATCGGGATGGGCGATTTTAAGCTCCAGCCAGCGCCGTTTGGCGCGTTCCTCAGAGCTGGCGGTCACAAAAATTTTGGCATCCGCATCGGGGCAAATCACGGTGCCGATATCGCGACCGTCGAGAACAGCACCCGACCCTCGCATAGCGAAGCTCCGCTGGCCCTGCAAAAGCGCCTCGCGCACGCCCGGATAGACGGAAATGACTGACGCCGCCTCGCCTGCCTGCGGGCCTCTGAGGCGATCCTCGTCGAGCACGGATAAATCGAGCGCACGGGCAGCGGCTGTGGCGGCCAGCTCATCGGTGAGGGGTAAATTTTGGTCCAAAAGGGCCCGCGCGACGGCGCGGTAGATCAGTCCTGTGTCGAGGTGATTCAACCCATAATGCGCGGCAATGCGCTTGCCCAGCGTGCCTTTGCCGGATGCGGCGGGCCCATCAACCGCGATGATCATGCGTAAAAATCAGCGCCAAGCCCGCGCATTAATGACACGAAACTTGGAAAGCTGGTCGCGATCATCCGCTCATCATCCACCGTCATGGGCTTATCGGTCGCCATGCCCATCACGAGAAAGCTCATGGCAATGCGATGGTCTAGATGGGTGGCCACCGTGCCGCCGCCCGGCACCGCGCCGTTCATGCCCTGCACGATCAAATCATCGCCTTCAATCGCGTAAGTGACGCCCGCTTGCGCTAACCCATCCGCAACGGCTTGCAAGCGGTCACTCTCTTTCACGCGCAATTCGTTCAAACCCCGCATCCGCGTTTCACCGGAGGCAAAAGACGCTGCAACGGCCAGCACCGGATATTCATCAATCATCGAGGGTGCGCGAGGGGCGGGCACGTCAACGCCTTTGAGGTTTGACGAACATACGCGCAGATCAGCAACATCCTCGCCGCCCTCATAACGCGGGTTCACGATATCGATTGAGGCACCCATTTCAAGCAGCGTCGTTAAAAGCCCCGTGCGAAGCGGGTTCATCATGACGCCTTCGATCAGAATATCCGAGCCCGGAACGATCAACGCCGCTACCAATGGAAACGCAGCGGAAGAAGGATCGCGCGGCACCATAATCGGACGGGGTTTGAGTTCAGGCCGACCTTCAAGCTCAATGCGGCGGCCATCATGGCCCTCTGGCGTCACTTTCACCGTCGCGCCAAAATAGGTCAGCATTTTTTCGGTGTGATCGCGGGTCGCCTCCGTTTCAATCACCGTCGTGCGGCCGGGTGAATTCAAGCCTGCCAGCAAAATCGCCGATTTGATCTGGGCTGAGGCCACCGGGGTCGAATAGGTGATCGGTAAAGGATCAGCCGCGCCTTTGATCGTGATCGGGCAGCGGCCACCTTCGGCTTGGGATACGACCTGAACACCCATCTCGACCAATGGATCGAGAATACGCCGCATCGGGCGTTTGCGGAGCGAGGCGTCGCCGTCAAAGGTAGCGGTAATGTCATGCCCGCCCACTACACCCATCATCAGGCGGGAGCCGGTGCCGGCATTGCCAAAATCTAAAACATCATCAGGCGAGCGCAATCCGCCAATGCCGACACCGCGCACACGCCAATGTCCGTCTCCAAGCCGATCGATACTGGCTCCAAGCGCGCGGCAGGCGGCAGCCGTGCGCAAAACATCGTCACCTTCCAGCAAACCCTGCACCAATGTCTCCCCAACCGAGAGAAGACCAAAGATCATCGCACGGTGGGACATCGATTTGTCACCGGGCAATTGAACGCGGCCCGCAAGGCCTTTTGCGCGACGAGCGGAGAGTGGACGGGGCGAAC
>CANCAR010000072.1 GCA_947374125.1 Hyphomicrobiales bacterium
CTTGCCGCAACAACCGACGAAAAGCGGCGGCTGGAACTCATCGGTCAGGCCCAAAAGACGCTGGCTGATGACAGCGTCAACGTTTTCTTGTTCTTGCTCCCCAAAAGCGGCGTTTGGAGTGCGAAGCTCAAGGGATTGTGGGAGAACACGCCTATTCCTGTGAATGATTTAACGGAAGTTGAATGGGTGGAGTGACGAAGCCTATTTGCGGTTAAGCTCGCGTCGTTTTTTGGCCAACCCCTGAAGATGATGCTGAGCAACGGTTGATGCCGCAATTGCCGTGATATCGGCATGATCATAGGCAGGAGCCACCTCGACAACATCCATGCCGCGCCAATCAAGCTCGGCAATCCCGTTGATCGTCATAAGAAGCTGGGCAGATGATAATCCGCCAGAAACCGGCGTCCCGGTTCCGGGTGCAAAGGCAGGATCCAACACGTCAATATCAACGGTCAGATAGGCAGGCGAAGCACCAACGCGGCGTTTGATGGCATCTACCATTCCCTTTACGCCTATTTCCTGCGCCGTATAGCCGTCAATAATCTCTATACCGCAGGTCTCGGGCGCAATCGTCCGAATACCGATTTGGATCGAGTGGGCAGTGTCGATCAGCCCCTCTTTGGTGGCACGAACCACAAAATTGCCATGCGACAATGCACCCCCATCATCAGGCCATGTGTCCTGATGGGCATCAAACTGGACCATCGCCAAGGGCCCATGTTTTGCAACATGGGCGCGCAACAAGGGCAGCGTGATAAAATGATCGCCCCCTAGAGTGACGAGATGCGCTCCCGATGCGATTATGGTCCGCGCCTCGGCCTCAATCGCTCCCGGAACAAGATCGAGCCGTGCATGGTTGATCGCGCAATCTCCCCAGTCGACGACCGCCATATCCTCGAAGGGGTCTCGCCCCGAAGGATATTGCGGGTCGCCGTCGAATATGGCGGAGGCACGACGAATAGCCTGTGGTCCGAACCGCGCACCGGGCCGGTTCGACGTCGCGCAATCAAAAGGCACACCCCAAACGACCGCATCAACACCCTTCAAATCACGGCTATAGCGCCGACGCATGAAAGATAACGCACCTGAAAAAGTGGGCTCATTGGCACCGCCAAGCAGGTTCCCACGAAAAGCATGATCGGTTTTATAGCCGTGGTCCGTATCCGTCATAACGATGCGCTTCTCTTTCTATTTCTTATCCAACACGAGCAAGGGAATATCCCATAATCAAAGCCTGTCCCGCAACGCGTACCACATCATCGCCAGCGCCATGGTGGGATGGCGCAACAACCGCCCGCCGGGAAATGGCGGAGCGGGGAGCCTTGAGAAGATATCAAAGCGGTCCTGCTCGCCGCAAATCGCTTCCGCCAGCAGCTTACCGGCGAAGGTTGCCGTACCGACCCCCTGCCCCGAATAGCCGCCCGATGTATAAAGCCCCGGCCGCAAACGCCGCATATAGGGTAGCCGTTTCATGGTCACGGCCAACGTGCCGCCCCAACCATAATCTATTTTTATATCAGATAGTTGTGGATAAATCTTCAACATATGGTTGCGAACAAATCCTTTAATATCGGAAGGGAATCGCGGGCCATAGGTCTCACCGCCGCCAAAGATCAGTCGATTGTCGGCCGACAGCCGCCAATAATAAACCACAAAGCGGGAATCCCCCGCAGCCTCCCGTCCAGGGATGAGCTTCGCCGCGCGCTCGCCAAGCGGTTCGGTCGCCAATACGAAATTGTGCAGCGGCATAACCCGCGCCTCGGTATCCGCGTCCAACCCATGGAGATAGCCGTTGCACGCCAGAATAACCGTTTGTGCCGTAAGGGTTCCGCTCTCAGTCACGACCTGAGGCTTGGCGCCTTGCGTCAGCCGGATAGCCCTTGTACCTTCATGCAGTATGGCACCCGCCTGCTTTGCGGCGCGCGCAAGCCCGAGCGCGTAGTTCAGAGGATGCAAATGCCCAGCTGATTGCTCGCGCCAGCCCCCGAAATAGACGCTGGTGCCCAACCGTGCAGCAATCTCGTCGCGGGATAACTCGGTGATGTCACTCACTTGGTAACGGTCTCGCAAAAGAGAAATTTCGGTCTTTATATCAGCAAGATAGCGCGGCTTATGAACGGCATGGATCAACCCGTCCCGCCAATCGCAATCGATCGAATGCTGCCGGATCAACGATTTAACCAGCGCCTTTGCTTCCTCGCCAAGCGCAAACAAGCGCTGCGCCTCGGCCTCGCCCAACCAATGCTCCAGCGTGGATTGATCCCGTCTTTGACCCGAATGAAGCTGGCCACCGTTGCGGCCCGAGGCACCCCACCCCAACCGATTGGCCTCGATCAGCCGAACAGAGCGGCCACGTTCCGCTAAATGGAGTGCCGCAGAGAGACCCGTATAGCCGCCACCAATGATGCACACATCGGCGCTCGCATCGCCCGACAACGGCGGATGGGCTTCAAGCCCTTTTGCCGTTGCCGCGTAATATGAGGGGGCGTGTGCATCTGCCTTTGGCTTCACCTCACTTGACCCTGCCATCCTTCTTAAGCGCCATGTAGGTCTGATCGAGCGTCAAGGTCGCCCGTTTGATCAGCTCATCCGCTTCGGCGTGGCTGATCACCAACGGAGGCGAAATGATCATGCTGTCGCGCGTCGCCCGCATCACAAGCCCATTATTGAACGAGAAATCGCGGCAAAGCGTTCCCACATCACCCGTATTGGCGAATTTCTCGTGCCGTGACGGCTTGTTGGGCACGAGTTCCAAGGCGCCGATCAAGCCAACCATTCGTGCCTCGCCCACAAGCGGGTGATCGCCCAAGGCCAGCCACTGCTTTTGGAAATATGGGCCAATATCATTCGCAACCCGCTCAACGAGATGCTCTTCTTGGATGATTTTGAGATTGGCCAGTGCCGCTGCTGCACAGGTTGGATGGCCTGAATAGGTGTAGCCGTGGTAGAATTCTTCGCCCATCCCGATCACAACATCGGCAACGCGGTCAGCGACCATTACGCCGCCCATCGGCAAATAGCCGGAGGTTAGCCCCTTGGCGATGGACATCAAATCAGGTTCCATTCCATAATATTCAGACCCGAACCAACGGCCTGTTCTGCCAAATCCGCAGATAACCTCATCGGCCACAAACAAAATGTCATGTTTGCCGCAAATCCGTTTAATCTCCGGCCAATAGGTCTCAGGCGGAATAATCACGCCACCTGCGCCCTGAATAGGCTCGGCGATAAACGCTGCCACCCGGTTCTCCCCCAACGCCTCGATTTTGGCTTCAAGCTGGCGGGCTGCCCAAAGACCGAATTCGGCAGGCGATAGATCGCCACCTTCGCCAAACCAATACGGCTGCGGAATATGTTCAATGCCTGGAATAGGTAAGCCGCCTTGGCTGTGCATCGGCTTCATGCCGCCAAGCGATGCGCCCGCCATGGTCGAGCCGTGATACGCATTGTGGCGCGCAATGATAATATCCTTTCCGGGCTTCCCAAGCGTGGCCCAGTAATGCCGCACCAAGCGCACCACCGTGTCATTGGCTTCCGATCCCGAGCCGCAAAAGAACACATGGTTCAAATGGGCGGGAGCCAATTCTGCGAGTTTTTCTGCCAAACGGATGGCTGGCGCGTTAGTTGTCTTAAAAAACGAATTGTAAAACGCCAATTCCTTCATCTGCTCATAGACAGCATCGGCGATTTCGCGCCTGCCATGCCCGACATTCGAGCACCAAAGCCCCGCCATGCCATCGAGATAGCGGTTGCCATCCGAGTCCTCTAGCCAGACGCCCTCCCCCCTCACAATCACCCGCGCGCCTTCCGCAGCAAGCGCTTTGAAATCGGTAAAAGGGTGCAAATAATGACGCGAGTCAGCAGCACGAAGTTCGGCAGTCGGGTAGAGATTGGATGAGGGCATGATAAAACCAGGATGAGAGTGCAACAAAAAACAACTTACACGTTGAGGAGCAGATATTCGCGCTCCCACGGGCTGATAACCCGCATAAAGGTCTCGAATTCGGCCTGCTTAATCGCCCGATAGGACGATACAAAACCGGTGCCGAAAATCTCAGCAATTTCCTCGCATTCTTCAAATAGCTTAACCGCTTCAAGAAGGCCACGCGGTAGGCCAAACGGCAAATCATCGGCCGAACCCGCGATGGGCTCCGACGGTGTAAGCCCCTCGGTCATCCCTAAATAACCACACGCCAAGGAAGCCGCGATCGCGAGATAGGGATTGGCGTCTGAGGATGGAATCCGGTTTTCAACCCGGCGGGCTTCCGGCGAAGAATTCGGCACGCGTAACCCAACGGTGCGGTTATCATACCCCCAATGCGCATTGATGGGTGCCACCGATTTACGCATCAGACGACGATAAGAGTTCACATAAGGTGCCATAATGCACATGACATGCGGCAGGTAGCGTTGCTGCCCAGCAATGAACGAAAAGAACTCCGGCGTTGGCTTGCCAGCACGATCAGAAAAGATGTTCTTCCCCGTCTTGGCATCGACTACCGATTGATGGATGTGCATGGCCGAACCCGGCTCATTGGCAATCGGCTTCGCCATAAAGGTAGCATACATGTTATGTTTTAACGCCGCCTCTCGGATCGTGCGCTTAAAGAGAAAAACCTGATCGGCCAGCGCCAATGGATCGCCATGGCGCAAATTAATTTCCATCTGCGCAGCGCCCTCCTCGTGGATCAGCGTATCGATCTCAAGTCCCTGCGCCTCGGAGAAATCATAGATATCGTCGAACAGATCATCGAACTCGTTAACGGCTGCCATCGAGTAGGATTGCCGCCCCGTCTCTGCCCGACCCGACCGACCAACTGGCGGTTTTAGCGGGTAATCGGGGTCTTGATTCCGTTCCACGAAGTAAAACTCGAGCTCAGGTGCGACGATAGCATTCCAGCCTTTGTGCCTATACAGATCGATAATGCGGCGAAGCACCTGCCGGGGAGCAATCTCGACAGGCCTACCGTCTTGCTCATAAGCATCGTGAATGACTTGAGCGGTAGGGTCCGAGGCCCAAGGCACAACTGAGAGGGTCGAATAATCCGGCTCAAGGTGGATATCCCCTTCGGCCTCATCAAACGGAAAATCATCTTCCGGCGCCGGGTAGTCACCCGTAATCGTTTGAAGAAAAATTGATCCGGGCAGTGCCATGCGCGGTGTATCGACAAACTTGCCCACCGGCATCATTTTGCCACGGGCAACACCCGACATATCAGGCACAATGCACTCAATATCCTCAAGGCCGCGCGCCTCGAACCATGCTGCCGCTTCCAAGCCTGAGGGAACGCCGCGTGCTGACGAAGATTTCAAGGGTTTCTTTTTAGCCATGATTGAACTCGAAGGGTTGAAATTTAATATAACGAACTGGGAAGGAGACTAGTCGCAACGCACGCATAAAAAATGTGATCACAATTTGGCAGCGCGTCTCCAAACTGTCAAGCTAAAGCCTCTCCCTCCAATGGCCCACCGGCCAGCACCGACACACCGATTAACTTCATGCCATCCAAGATGTCAGTCTGGATAGCCAACCGCAAAGCGGGTTCGTCTTGATGAATGATCGCTTCGATCGCCCGTTCATGCTGATCTACGAGGTGCGCCGTTCCAACCCGCCCATAGACGGAACGCATGAAAGGCCCAAATTGTTGCCAGAGACTTTCAACAAGAGGCATCAACACGACCGAAGAAGACGCGCGATAAATCTCGAAGTGAAACCGAAAATTACCCGTCATATACGCTTCAACGTCTCCACTTTGGAGCGATGATTCAATAGAATCATCTAACCGCTTTAACCGTTGAACATGCTCTTTTGTGAGATGAGGTAGCGCGCGGGCAGCAATTTCGGGCTCAAGCACGGAGCGCGCAGCAACCAGCTCATCAAAGCGTTGCCGGGTCATCGGCGGCACATAAAGGCGACGATTGCCGCCAGCAACCAACCCGCCCTCGGCCGTTAGTCGCCGAACGGCGTCTCGCACCGGCATGAGAGAAACGTTTAACGAAGCGGCTAGCCCTCGCAAGGTCACGCCTTTGCCCGGCATAATCCGACCGGTTACCAAGGCTTCCCGCAAGACCCGATAGACCTGATCATGCATCGGATCATAATCCGAAGCCGATCTCGTTAATTCGGCAGCTTCATCAAGAGCAGAACTTTTTTCAACCCTAAGCGACGGCATAGTAGAATACCCTTTTCAAATCATCCGAAGCAAGCTCCGAACCGTCTTGGAAAAGTGACGACAATTGACGGAGTAGAGATAATGTGATCACAATACCACAGGTTTGCAATTTGGCGATTGACCTCACCCGTCATTCGGCTTCGCCTAACCCATCGTTCTTTGTACGTAGAATTTTAGTCCAGTATCGACAAATCAGTTGCCGTTACAAAGTCTCGCGTGCGACCCGAGGGACCATTTGACCCTCGCCGCGATTGTGTCCTACAAAAATGTTCGTCTGGAGTTCGTAACTCTCACCTCTCATGGAACATGTAGAATGAAACGTACACTCGCCATCGCTGCTACCCTAGCCGCCTTCTGTGCTGCTACGCTCCCTGCTTTCGCAGAAGACCGTGTCGTCAACGTCTATAATTGGTCTGACTATATCGACCCGTCGATTTTAGACGATTTTACGAAAGAAACCGGCATCAAGGTAAAATATGATGTCTTTGACTCAAACGATCTGCTTGAGACGAAATTACTCGCGGGCAAGACGGGCTATGACGTTGTTGTACCATCGTCCAATTTTCTAGCACGTCAAATCGATGCTGGCGTCTTTTTAAAGCTCGACAAATCAAAACTGCCTGGCCTTTCGCATGTCTGGCCTGATGTGGCCAAACGCCTAGCCGTCTTTGATCCGGGCAATCAATATGGCGTTAATTATCTGTGGGGCACTACCGGCATTGGCTACAATGTGAACAAGATCAAAGAACGTATGCCTGACGCGCCGCTCGACAGCTGGAAAATGGTGTTTGATCCAGAAGTGATCTCAAAGTTCAAAGATTGCGGCGTGATGTTCCTCGACACTCCCGATGAGGTCATCCCCGCAGCGCTCAACTATCTCGGTAAAGATCCGAATTCCCGCAATCCAGACGATTTTGCATCCGCCGCCGAACTCCTCAAAAAAGTCCGCCCCTTCGTGAAGAAATTCCATTCCTCCGAATATATTAATGCGCTCGCCAATGGCGACGCGTGCCTTGTGATCGGCTGGTCGGGCGACATCAAGCAATCCGCGAGCCGTGCCGCTGAAAAGAACAAGACGCAAAAAGATCCGAAGAAAAAGGTCGAGGTCGGCTACGTTATTCCAAAGGAAGGTGCTGGCACCTTCTACGATAATCTGGCCATTCCGAAGGATGCTAAAAATCTCGACGAGGCTTATGCGTTCATCGATTATCTCTTGCGGCCGGAAGTGATTGCTAAAGCGTCGAATGCCATTTCCTATGCGAACGGCAATATCGACTCGCAAAAATTTATCGATAAGGCGATCCTTGAGGACAAAAGTGTGTTTCCGGACGAGGAGACTATGAAAAAGCTCTTCACCGTCCTGCCTCTGGACCAGAAATCACAACGCGAATCGACCAAGATTTGGCGCGACATTAAGCGTAAATAAAAGACTCTAAAGGCCCGGCAGCTCGCAACGCTTCCGGGCCTTTTTATTGGTATCCCCCGACGCCAGGAAACCCGCGCATGTCCGCCAAAACTCTCGGTCCCGTCCGCCGAAAATTTGCTCCTTGGGATGACACATCCGCCGTACCCTTAATCAGCATCAAAAATGTCTCAAAGCAATTTGGGAGCTTTACGGCCGTCGACAACGTGTCCCTCGACATTTACGAGCGCGAATTCTTTGCCCTCTTGGGTCCATCGGGCTGCGGTAAGACGACGCTCATGCGCATGCTGGCGGGATTTGAGACACCAACAAGCGGTAGTATCATGATTGGCGGCGAAGATCTCGCCAACACCCCGCCGCACAAGCGCCCCGTAAATATGATGTTCCAATCCTATGCGCTTTTTCCGCATATGACCGTTGAGAAGAACATCGCTTTCGGCCTCGAAATGGACAAGCTGCCAAAAGGTGAAATTGCCTCTCGCGTTGAAGAAATGCTCAAATTGGTGAAGCTGGAGTCATTTGCGAAACGAAAGCCTCACCAGCTCTCGGGCGGCCAACGGCAACGCGTTGCACTGGCTCGCTCAATCGCAAAGCGACCAAAAGTGTTGCTTCTTGATGAACCGTTGGGGGCCCTCGACAAAAAGCTGCGAGAGGAGACGCAATTCGAGTTGCTCGATCTCCAGATGGCCCTCGGCATGACCTTTGTCATCGTCACCCATGATCAGGATGAGGCTATGACGATGGCCGACCGGATTGCTGTGATGAACCATGGCAAATTCGTCCAAATTTCGCCCCCAGCCGAGCTCTATGAGCAGCCTACGTCGAAATACGTTGCCGACTTCATCGGCGATATCAATCTGTTGGAAGGCCGTGTCGAGAAAAGCGAAAGGGGCCGGACCATTCTCGACAGCGAGATGACGGGTACGCGCATCGAAACCGTCACCGATTCTTCAACGGGCGGCAGCGCTATCGGGATGGGGGACAAAGCCTGGTATGCGGTTCGCCCGGAGAAAGTATCGATTAGTCTGCTGCCACCAAACGACCCGGGCGTGAATACGGCTATCGGTACCGTTTGGGACATTGGCTATGTTGGCGATATTTCCGTCTACCATGTCCGGCTTGAGGGCGGCGGTACCATGCGCGCCTCCATTGCCAATACACGCCGCGTCGTGGAGCGGCCAATTACGTGGGAAGACAAAGTGTTTCTGACCTGGGCACCCGATTCCGGCATCGTGTTGACGCGTTGAGGCCTTTTCAATGACCAGTCCCACCAAAAACCGCCCGCCTTCCAACAAACGATGGATCGTTACCGCGATCCCCTATGTCTGGATGCTGTTCTTCTTCCTAGTGCCTTTCTTTATCGTCTTGAAAATCTCGTTTTCGAGCTCGATGATCGCGCAGCCTCCCTATGTGCCGGTCTTTGATCCCTTTGGCGATGCGTGGTCGGAGACGCTTGAAAAACTCGGTACATTGACGACGGATAACTATCTGCGTCTGGTCCAAGACTCGATCTATGTCAGCTCTTATCTGTCGAGCCTTTGGATCGCAGGCTCATCAACCGTGATGATGTTGTTTCTGGCGTATCCGATCGCCTACGGCATGGCGCGTGCGCCAAAATCCTGGCGCGCCACGCTGGTGATGCTAATCATCCTTCCCTTCTGGACAAGTTTTCTCATCCGCGTCTATGCGTGGATTTCGATCCTCTCCGAGGAGGGGCTGCTCAACACGCTTCTCACCTCGTTTGGTCTGATCGACGAACCGATTCAGATTTTGTCGACCAACACGGCCGTCTATATTGGCATCCTTTATTCCTACCTGCCCTTCATGGTGCTCCCGCTTTATTCAGCGCTGGAGAAAATGGATGATAGCCTCATTGAGGCGGCAAAAGATCTGGGCTGCACCAATATCCAAGCGTTTTGGCGGGTCACCTTTCCGCTCTCGATCCCGGGCATCATTGCCGGATGCTTCTTGGTCTTTATTCCTGCCGTCGGCGAATTCGTAATCCCCGATCTGCTCGGTGGTTCTGAGACGGTCATGATCGGCAAAACCATGTGGGAAGAGTTCTTTAACAACCGCGATTGGCCGGCCGCATCAGGCGTGGCAATCGTCTTGCTGGTCGTTTTGATGATCCCGATCATTATCTTTCAAACGAGCCAAGCGCGCCAACAGGAGGCCGGACGATGAGACGGTTCAGCCTGTTCAACGCGGTATCGCTCACACTTGGTTTCGCTTTTCTCTATCTGCCGATTGTGCTTCTGGTAATCTATTCGTTCAACGCTGGTCGAAGCGTCGCCGTCTGGGGTGGATGGTCTACACAGTGGTACGGCTCGGTGTTTAAAAACGGGCAATTGCTTGATGCGGCTTGGATTACCTTGCAAGTAGGCTTTCTGTCGGCAAGCGTCGCGACTGTCTTGGGCACGATGGCGGCAATCGCTTTAGCCCGACATGGCAGCTTTGTAGGTCGTACGGTCTTTTCGGGTATGGTTTATGCCCCACTTGTCATGCCCGAGGTGATCACCGGACTATCGATGCTGTTATTGTTCGTCTCGATCAATGTCGACCGTGGATTTTGGACGATCGTGCTCGCCCATATCACCTTTACGATGTGCTTCGTCGCCGTCGTCGTTCAGTCGCGCCTTGCGAGCTTTGATCGAAGCATAGAGGAAGCGGCACTCGATTTAGGCTGCACGCCGTTTATGACGTTTTTCCGCATTACATTGCCGCTGATCCTGCCCGCCGTCATTTCCGGCTGGCTCTTGGCGTTCACCCTGTCGCTCGATGATTTTGTAATCGCAAGCTTTACGACCGGACCCGGTGCGACAACGCTACCGATGAAAATCTACTCCGATGTCCGGCTTGGCGTGAAACCTGAAATCAATGCGGTGTGTTCGATGATGATCGCGGTTGTAACCGTCATCGTGATCATTTCGTCGATCATGACCAAGCGCCAAGAGGTCGAGCGCGAGCGCGCCGAACGAATGGCCGCCACCACACCCTAACCCCGGATCCCACTGATCATGACAACCCGTCCTGTTGCGCTTGCCCTTGACGCACCGTTTGCAGCAATCGATCCGATTGCGGCACATAAGCTCATCCGAGGCACCCCAAAAGCCGGCACCCTTGCCGCCTTCACCAACGACGAACAAGGGTTCCATGTCGGGCAATGGACCTCGGAGGAGGGATCTTGGCGGGTTGATTACAGCGAGGACGAACTCTGCGTGATCCTAGAAGGCAGCGGCCGTCTCATCGGTGATGATGGTTCCGAATTGGCCTTCTCAAAGGGTAGTGCGTTTGTCATTCCGCGCGGGTTTAAAGGCGTTTGGGAAACCGTTGAGCCCGTCCGTAAAATCTATGCGATTGCCGAATAGCGCCCCGGGCGTGTAATATTTTCGTCATGATTTAAAAAGAAACCCTTGGAGACTCTTAAAATGGCATTTGAAGCAAAGGCACCCCACACGGAGTGGGAGGAATTTCTGCGTGGTCATCCAGAGACCCGTTTTGTCGACAGTTTTGTTATCGGCATCACCGGTCAGGTCTACGGCAAGCGCGAGTCAGCCAAAGATTTGGACCGGATTTTTCGTTCTGGCGTTTCGTTCTCCGAATGCGCGCCGCTCCTCGATGTTCACGGTCACGGCCATGATGCGCAAGGCTATGGAAGCACCGATGGCGATCCTGATTCCATTGGTCTGCCCATTCCGGGTAGTTTGGTTCCGGTGCCTTGGTCCGGCGCGCCAACCGCGCAATGCCTTCTCGATATGCGAAACGCGCTATCCGGCGAGCCACTTTGGTTTGATCCGCGCAAAGTACTCGGCGATGTCGTCGCCAGCCTTCATGCCGAAGGATTATACCCGGTTGTGGCCTGCGAACTTGAATTCTACCTCATCGATTCTGAGCGCACCGCCAAAGGAGGCATTCAACCTGCTCGGCTCAAGCGCACATCGGCAGCACCCCATGCGCCGCAGAATTTGAGCCTCGAAGCCGTTGAAGACTATTCCGACTTCGTCATCGCGGTCGAACGTGCCGCTTCCCTCCAAAACATTCCGGCTACAACAGCGGTGGCCGAATATGGCTTGGGCCAATTCGAGATCAATCTCCACCACGTCAATGATCCCGTTTTAGCCGCCGATCAGGCCGTGCTTTTGAAGCGCATCATCCGGGGTGTAGCTCGCTCCCAAGGCAATGATGTCACCTTTATGGGTAAGCCCTATATCGACCAGCCCGGCAGCGGCCTGCATGTCCATGTCAGCCTCTGCGATAAGGACGGCAATAATTTTTTTGGCATTGAAGGCGGCGAAGCCCTGCTCCACCATTCCATTGCGGGCATGCAGGCTTCTTTTGCGGAGGCCATGGCCCTTTTCGCGCCGAATTTCAGCGCCTATCGGCG
>CANCAR010000073.1 GCA_947374125.1 Hyphomicrobiales bacterium
GGAAAAGGTGAAGAATTCAGAATGCATCATCTTTGACGGTGGCCATTTCCCGACGTCGGAAGATCCCGCCAAGTTCAAGCAGGTCATTACACCGGTTCTGAAGAAGATCTTGGCGCTCGATCATCCCGATCGACGTTCAAGCTCTTCCATGTCGGTCTCGAATAGCAATCGTCCGCAGACGCAAATGGGTTCACATGGCAGCTCGCGGAACGTGCCGACGAGCGGTCGCCGCGTGATTGATCTGTGAGAAACATGAACTCATCCCCCGCCATCAAGTTAGTCGTCCCCGCGAAAGCGGGAATGACTCTTGGTGGGGCGCTCAAAAGGCTGCGCCATGTCTGAAACCCGCAGCCCGCAGAGCACCTATCTCCTCATTCCCATTCTTCTAATGAGCATTCTGCTTGGCATCGGGGTCATTCGCGGGCCTGCGATTGTTACGCTTGAAGGATTGGGCAGCGCCATAACTGTGGCCGCACCTTTGTGCCTTGCGACTTATGCACTGATGTCGGTTGCCATTGCTGGCCGCGGCACGGTTGATCTCGCTGTCGGTCCGCTTCTCGCCTTCATCAATGTTGTCATCGTTTCGCTGAACGAACTTGATCTTGTGACGTCGCCTCTGGGCGTGTTTGTTCTCGCTTTAGCCATTGGCATTACCTATCAAGTTCTTTTCGCTCTCGTCATCATCATTGTCCGGGTGCAGCCGATCATTGTGGCGCTCTCGGGGTTCCTCGCGCTCTCGGGCATCAACCGCGTGATCATGCAGCGCCCTGGCGGCACCGCGCCGGAATGGATGAACTCCTGGGGCTTAGGCGATACGATTTTCTCGCCCATCTTGCTTCTACTTGTTCTCGCCACGGGTGGCTGGCTGTTGTTCACGCTATCGTCCTTCTACAAGCACCTCAGAATGATGGGCTATGATGAGCGCGCGGCGTTCACTTCTGGCGTGCGTGGCAATCTGGTACGGGTTGGCGCACACATCATCTCCGGCATCTTCGTGGCACTTGCAGCCATCTGTTATACCGCACTCATTGCCTCAGGCGATCCGACGCAAGGCACAACAATGTCGCTTACTGCCGTCACAGCTGTTGTGCTAGGCGGCATTTCGCTCGCCGGCGGACGCGGCAATGTGCTTGGCGCATTGCTTGGTGCCATTAACCTCTTCCTGATCGGTTATGTGCTCGCCACATTCAACTTTGGCTCGGTGCAGGCCTTTGTCACGCAGATGTGCTACGGCTTGATCCTCATTGCTTCACTGTTGCTCACGCTGCTTGTCCCGCTCGTCGGCCGGCACATTAGTTTTATCACACCTTTCTCTGCCCTCATGATTCTGGGTGCGGTGGTTGTTGCCATCATGCTGACTGTCGGCATCTCCATGCCTGAAGGCGCTCTGCCCGTCGCAACAACTGGCTATGATCTGCTGCCCGCCACGGGGACATCTGATGTCGTGGCCTTCGTACTCACGCCGATCCAGAAAGTGATTTTGGTGGCGCTTGCAGTCTTCACTTTGGGCACAATCATGATGCGCATCGTCGTTGTTGAAGCCTCCGCGCGCCGCTTCGGCGTATTCGGCCATGCGATGGTTGCCGGCATGCTGGTCTTGGGCCTAGCGGTCGTCGCACTTTATAGCCTGCCAAGCAGCGGGGGCTTACTCAAATGAACTTCGTGCCACGCTCAACGGCCTTGGTTACCCTCAACCTCGTCATTACCTTTGTGGTAGCGGCGATCGGTTTCGGCGTGGGCTTTGGCCAAGGCATGGGTGCGCAAGAGGTGATCCTCTACACGATCATCTCCGCAGCAGTCCTGTTCTGGATTTTGAACTATATCGCTGCAATCTTTGAAAGTCGCTTGCAGCCAGATAAGCCTACGGAAAGTGCGGTCGGGGTTGGTTCGGTTTGGCGGAACAATCGCGTGTTGATCATTGCGATGGCTTTGCTTCTCATCGTCTACCTGATCGTCACAGGTGCCTATCCGCCGTTCCGTACGATTTACAATCTGATCGGCGTTCTGGTCCTCGAAATCATTCTCGTCTTTGCTTTCAAGGTTTCGAATGTTTTTGTCCATGGGCGCAGCGCCTTCATTGGTCTGATCGTATTGCTGGCGTTGATTGTGATCAGTGCCTTCACGATCAATGGCTTCCTGTCGCCCGCTAATATTCGTGCGGTTCTGCTCTTTGCCGCCTTTCTGGGGATCGCCTGTATCGGCCAGACCATGGTGGCTTTGATGGGCGGTCTCGATCTTTCGATCCCGTTTTTGATTGGTGCGGCCAACATCCTCCTTCTCTATCTCATCGGTCTCGGCGTTCCGCCTTGGTTTGCCTTTGTTGCCGTTATTGCACTGGGTTGCGGCATTGGCTTCCTCAATGGCATCATGAGTTACAAACTGCAGGGCCAGGCGCTGATCATCACGTTGGGCACAGGGTTCACCATTACGGGCTTGGTGCAGATCATCACGTCTATTGGTTCGGCATTCGCTGGCAACGTCTTTGGCAAGGTGCCGGATTGGCTCGCCAATCTCGCGGCGATGAATGGCAAGTTCTTCGGCCTAGCTGTGCCGCCTACAATTCTGCTGTGGATCGCTCTCTCGATCATTGTCGTCATCGCACTTCGCTATTCCGCCTATGGGCGCTATGTTTATGCTCTGGGCGGCAATAGGCGCTCGGCCAAGCTGGTTGGCGTGTCCGAACTCAAATATTGGCTCTTGGCCTATATCATCAGCGGCGGGTGTGCTGCGCTGACCGGTGCTTTACTCCTTGGCTGGAGCGGCGGCGGTTTCATTGGCGTTGGTGATCCCTATCTTTTCACCACGCTCGCAGCTGTCGTCATCGGCGGTACATCGCTTGCCGGCGGCTATGGCGGGTATGGATTCACCGTCATTGGTGTTCTCGTGCTGCAAGTCCTCAGCTCATTCTTGATCGGCATCGGCCTCAAATATGAGTGGCAACAATTCATTTTCGGAATTCTCATTTTGCCGATGGTGGCGCTTTACAGCCGTCAGCCATCGATCCGCGCACAGGTCTAGGAAACTGACATGTTTACAACGCTCTTCAACACCAGCGACATCACATCAAGCGCACTCGCTAGCGCAACCATGGGCTGCTTTGCAGCGGCTGGCTTGCTGGCTCTCGGCCTCACATGGGCAGCTGAACGCTGGCGCATCTCAATCGCCTTGTGCGCCGTGGCCATGGCGCTTTCCGGTCTCTATTATTTGGGCGCAACCGAGGTATGGATCGCCACTGGCAAGGCCTCGGCCGGTCCGCGCTTTGCAACGTGGGCCACCGTTCATCCCTTGCTCGTTGCGGCAGCTTACTACTACGCCAATGTGACAGAACGCGTGCCGGCCGGCGTCTTTTGGCGGGCGACGGTTGCAGCTTTCCTGATGACGCTCTCTCGCTATCTGGGTGATGCGCAGATCTTCAATCCAACGTTGGGCGTTCTGCTCTCCATCGCCTTCTGGCTCTATATTCTGGGTGAGATGTATTTCGGCAAGATGAGCGAAACCGTGCGCAAGGCCACGCGGCCCATTCAGCTTGGCTATTTCTGGATCAGACTGATCATGACGATCGGTTGGGCTATCATTCCAATTCTGCACTTCGTCGATGTCGTCATTGGCACAGGTCATGTTGCGCCCATCGTTATTCTTTATACGGCAACAGATGCCGTCAACCTCATTACCTTGTCGCTGATCTATATCGCGGTCGCCGGCAAGGAACGTTACTAATTCGGGAAGGAACAGGCTCATGAACGTTACCGCAGCAGACGCTATTGCCATTATCATTCTGCTAACGATCCTGATCGCAGTCGGTGTCTACCTACTGCACTGGCTCTATCGCCATTCATCGAAGGATCAGGCCTTTGTTCGTACCGGCTCGGGCGGCGAAAAAGTGGTGATGGGCGGCGGTGCCCTCGTCATTCCGATCATTCATGATATTACCTTGGTAAACATGAATGCCATACCGATTCAAATAAAGCGGGCCGGAGAAACATCGCTCATTACCAAGAACAAAATGCGCATTGATGCCTTGGCAGAATTCTCGGTGCGCGTGATTCCGACTGAAGAAAATGTTTCTCTTGCAGCCCGGACCTTTGGTGGCCAGACCGGATCGCCTGAGCGCGTGAAAGAGGTGGTGCAGAGCCGCTTTGTTGATGCCATGGCCGCGACTGCCGCAAGGATGACGATGGATGAAATCCATCAGGACCGCAAAGGCTATATCCAAAGCGTTGCCGAACAAGTTACCGCCTCTCTTGCTTCAAACGGACTCGAGCTTGAGAACGCCTCGTTGGTCAGTCTCAATCAATCCGACATTTCTGTGTTCAATCCAGCGAATGCTTTCGACGCTGAAGGTCTCACTCAGCTCACGCAGGAAATTGAGGAGCGCCGTAAGTTGCGCAACCGCATCGAAAATGAATCGCGGATTGACATCAAACTGAAAGATTATGAAACGGAACAACGCGCGATCGAAATCGATCGTGATCTCGAATTTGCGCGCATTGATCAGCAACGCGACATTGAATCACGTCGTGCGGCACAATTAGCATCAATCGAAGAGGAGAAGTCCTCGTCAGCTATTTCCATTAGCCAGTCCAAGATCAAAGCCGAGCAGGAGGCTGAACGCATCCGCATTGCCAAAGAAAAACTGGTGAGCACCGAGCGCATCAATAGCGAAACGGAAATCCGCCTTCTTTCCATTGATCGCAACAAAGACAATGAGGAACGCTCAATCACCGCGTCCAAGCTTATTGAGACCTCGCGCATCAACTCGAAGCGCGACATCGATGCAGAACGCATTGAGAAGGAACGCGAAATCAGAGAATTCGAGATTAAGTCACGTGAGGCGATATCGATTTCCGAAGCCAACGCCATGGCCAAGGTCGACAAGAGCAAGCTTGAAAGCGAGCAGATCGTTGAATCAAGCCGCATTGAAGTTGAAAAGACGATTGAAACCCTCGCGGTAGAAAAGGACAGGCATGTCCGTGTGATGACCGAAAAGGCCGATGCCGAGAAGGAGAGGGCCGCTATCGTCAAGCGCTATGACGTGGATATCGAGCGCCTGAAGAAGGACGAGGAAATCGTTCACTACGAAATCACCAAGAACCAAAACATCAAACTTGCTGAGACGACAGCGTTCCGCAAGGTCGAGGATGCGAATATCGCGACCCATCGCGAAGTGGACGAGCTTCGCATTGCCGCGCGCAAGTTTGTCGAGAAATTCGAGATTGAGCGCAATAAAGAAGTCGAGATCATCGATAAGGAGCGCTTGATTGCGGTGATCAATAAGTCAATCGAAGAGGCTTATGCGAAGACCGAAGCCGCAGAAGCCCAAAGGAAGCTGGCATCAGTCGAAGAGCAGGTTAACACCGCGCGCGAAGTCGAAGTTGCCACCCGCGCGAAGAGCGTCGAGAAGCTTGACGCAGAGTCCAAGGCTGAGCGTGAGCGCATCCGTGTCACAATAGCTGCGTCTGCGGCCAAGGATGCTGCTGAGCAGCGTGCGCTTGCCGAGATTGCGGAAGCTAATGCCGCAGCGGTGCGTTACGAGAAGGAAGCTGAGGGCGCCATGGCGATCAATGCCGCTGAGAACACGCGTAATGATGCCTCGCGGCGCAGCGCCATTTACGAAAATCTCGTCAAGAATCTGCCGGAGATTATCCGTGAAACGGTCAAGCCGATGGAAAACATCGAGTCGATCAAGATTCTGCAAGTTGACGGCGTGCCCGGCATTAACAGCCCGTCAGAGCGCTCTGGCGGTGCGGGCGGCGTCATTGAAGGCGGTGGTAACGATGGCAATATGACGGATCGTGTCGTCAATTCGGCCATGAAATATCGCACACAAGTGGCGTTCGTTGACGGGCTGATGAAGGATCTCGGCCTGCCTATCAATCAACTTGGCTCCGCGGGCGGTATGTCGTTCCGCAACTTTGCGGAACCCGAAAAGCCCGTCGATGGCGCCCCGCCTGCGCCGCGCAAGAAATCGAAGGACGATGACTGAGCGCTCTAGAAGCTGAGGCTAGATGATGACGGGCCACGAAATGACCGACCGCGAACTTAAATCCCTCGACCGGCACGCCCTCGTGATGGCGTTGTGGCTTGGCTTTGCTTTCGTGGCGGTCATTTTGCTGAAGCTTGGAATAGATCAGACGAATTGGTGGGCTTTGAGCTTGGGCTTTGCTTCAGTATTGGCTGGCTTCATTGCGCATGTTCTGGTCAATATCGTTTTCAGAACTCTCTTCACACCGAGAGAGGTGGCCTTGGGTCTCTTTGTCTTCGCCATATGCCTCTTGTGGTTTGGACTGGCCGTCATCTTTTATCCGCAACATCGCCTCAGCCTTTTCTTGCCCATCGCATTGGGCTTTGTGGCCCTGACGACCGCAGTCATCTTCACCATGATTACATGGCTCGGCGTTCGCGGCGCGTTTGAAAGCTTTGACATTATCCGTCGCTTTGGCCCGGAGAAGAAGCACTGATGCAAGGGCTTTTGACCATCATTCTGGTTGTGCCTGCGGCTTATGCGCTCTACATGGCCGCGCAGGTATCGCGGCATGTGACAAAGGGGGCAGATCATCTCGATGCTGGCTGCTCTCTCACAGGCTGGACGTATATTTTTGCAGCAGCCGGCGTGCTCATAGCCGGGCTTGGTCCCTTTGATCATTTGCGGCTCGTCGCAAGCTATGGCTTTCAGGCCAATATGCTGTTCTTGTCGCTCGTATGCATGGGGCTTGCGGGTGCTCTTTTTCAAAAACGGTTATGGCTTGCCTCGCGGATTCTCGATGCTAAATCTCCGGGCGAGGTTTTTGCACGTTACTTTGAAAGCCCCTCGATCCGCATCTTTATGCTTGGCGCTGCTTTTCTTTTCGCCGTACCGCTGGCTTCCTATTTTCTCAGTGAAGCGGCCGATCTCCTAGCCTCAGCAAGCTCAGGTGCAATCAGCAGATTGTCTGCGGTTGTTTATATCGGCATTTTCACCTTTATTTTCGGAGGGCTCGGCGGTTGGCGCGCAGTGGTTTATGTCACAGCAGCGCTCTCAGTTCTCATGTGTCTGCTCTTGATCTTTCTGGGTGGCCTCATCACCACAGCCTTGGGGGATGTCGCGCTTTTCCATGGTGGGTTGCAAGTCGCACAGGGTATTTTGGCTGACGCCATTCCAGGCGTCATACAATTCTCTGGAGGATTGGGCCGCACACCCGCAGAGGGCGGCCTGTGGACGGCTCTCGCCATTGGGTCTTTTGCCGTGTCGGCGGTGGGCGTCGCCATTAGCCCGAACTTTTCTTTCCTAGGCCTGACAACCAAATCCGGCCGTGGTTTTGCATTCTCGCAAGTTTGGGTCGTAGCGGGCATCGGTGCCGGCCTTCTTATGGGTTTGGCGCCTTTCATCGCCGCTGAGTTGGAGAGTACCAAGCCGGATGCCTTCCAGGCACTCTTCTCAAAACTCTCTGACGTTGATGGCATGGCGGGTGCAGCACTTATTCTCATGTTGCTCTCTGGCCTGCTTCTGGGCTTTGCCTATTTCGCGATTTCGGGCGCAAACATTTTCACGATGGAAGTGGTCAATCGCTATCTGCTGCCGAGATTGAGTGGCGACGCACAGCGCCTTTCATCGCGCATTGTGCTTGCTGTCACGTTCGTCTTGATTATCTTTATCAGCGGCTTTGTGCCTACTCTGGGATCAAGCTTCGCGCCGCTGGCCGCTGGGATATCTGTGCAGCTTTTCATGGCCTATCTCGGCCTATGCTGGATGCCTTGGCTCAGTCGCAGCGCCGTGCTTGTGGGAATGTGTTTTGGCGCACTGGTCGTCTTCTTCACCGAGGCGCCAGGCCTCATGCTCTTCGATAAACTCTTTGTGCCATTGCCTTGGGGCCGTTGGCCACTCACGATTCATTCCGCCGCCTGGGGGCTTTTGGTCAACATATTCTTCTGCCTTTTGATTGCCATCTTTAATCGCAAGGGCGCTGAACGCGCTCACCGTGATCAGTTGCATGATATTTTTGCGCGCGACCACAAGACCGATTTTGGCGGACGCGCGGCTCAAGGTGCCAAATGGTCACTAACGCTCCTATGGGCCTTCCTCGCCATTGGCCCCGGGGCAGTTCTTGGCAATACTTTTTTCTCCAAGCCGATCTTCAGCGATATTGATGTGAAACTCGGCATACCCTCTCTATGGGTTTGGGGAATCTTGTTCTGGGTCATCGGCGTGTTTCTGGTCTGGTGGCTTGCGTACAAAACACAGCTTTCGGTCATTAACACTGAACGATTGCGCCTCGGAGAACTTGCCGAAGATCCGCGCCTTGTCACCAGTGCGCGCCAGCCGCAGTGGCTCAAACAGTTGGTTGATCGGCTATCAAACCGCCCGGCGCAAACCTCGAGGGCGCCATGAGCCACGGACCCTTGCCCTATCATGCGCGGCGCCTCGGCTATTTCTTGGCTGTTTGCGAGCATTGCGGCATTTCCAAAGCGGCTTCGGCGATTGGCGTTGCCCAACCGGCGCTCACCCGGCAAATCAAGCTGTTGGAACAGGAACTTGATATCCAGTTGTTCCGTCGCTCTGGTCGCAGCGCTGAACCCACTGATGCAGCGCTGCACCTGGTGGAACGCATTAAGCCGCACATGGCAGCCATAGAACAGGCTCTCGTCGAAATCCGCGAGGACGCCAATCAGCAGGCCTTCGCAAGAAGAGAGGCGATATGAATTTTACTGACATCAACCCTGATCTGGCTGAAATCCGCGATGGCGTGGCCAAGGTTTGTGCCGCGTTCCCCGGCGAGTATTGGCGGAACTGCGATGCGGGCAAGCTCTATCCCGAAGAATTTGTCAGTGCATTGATGAAAGAAGGCTATCTTGCCGCGATGATTCCGGAGAGCTATGGCGGCTCTGGACTAAATCTGACAGCGGCATCAGTCATTCTCGAAGAAATTCATCGCCACGGCTGCAATGCAGCAGCCTGCCATGCGCAGATGTATACGATGGGCACCGTGCTGCGCCATGGCAGCGATGAACAGAAGAACAAGTATCTGCCGAAGATCGCCGACGGCTCGCTGCGTCTGCAGGCCTTTGGCGTGACCGAACCGACAAGCGGCACCGATACGCTCGCGCTGAAGACAACTGCAACGCGTGATGGCGATCACTACATCGTCAAGGGACAGAAAATCTGGACATCGCGCGCTGCGCAATCGGATCTTATGTTGCTGCTGGCCCGTACAACACCGCGCGATAAAGTTGAGAAAAAAACCGACGGTCTCTCTGTCTTCCTGATTGATCTCAAATCACTTGTCGGCAAAGGCGTGACGATCCGGCCCATTCGCGCCATGATCAACCATAACAGCACTGAAGTGTTTTTCGACGATGTACGCATCCCGGCGGATACACTCGTCGGCGAAGAAGGCAAGGGCTTCAAATATATTCTTTCCGGAATGAATGCGGAGCGCATCTTGATTGCCGCTGAATGCATTGGCGATGCCAAGTGGTTCTTGGAAAAGGGCGCAGCTTACGCGAGTGAACGTGTGGTTTTCGGCAACCCAATCGGCAAGAACCAGGGCGTGCAATTCCCTCTCGCGAAAGCCTATGCGCATATGATTGCAGCGGAGGCCATCGTTTATCGTGCTGCGGGGCTTTACGACGCCGGAACCGATCCCGGTGTAGAAGCCAACAGTGCCAAGATGCTGGCGGCTGATGCCTCTTGGGAAGCGGCGGAAGCCTGCTTGCAAACCCATGGCGGGTTTGGCTTTGCGGAAGAATATGATGTTGAGCGTAAATTCCGCGAGGCCAGACTTTATCAGGTAGCACCGATCTCCACAAACTTGATCCTGTGTTTCATCGCCGAGCGCGTGCTTGGCCTGCCGAAGTCATACTGATGTCAAGCATTGAACATCTCATTTCTCTTGCTGCGGTGCCGGCCAAATCCATGCCGGCATCGGCACGCCACTACGCAACGCTCTCACTGTTCGACTGGATCATGTGTGGCTGCGCCGGCGCGCAGCAGGATTTAAGCAAGATCATTCGTACATACATTTTGGAAGATGCCGGCCGGAAAAGCGCCACCGTCTTCGGCAGCAAGAGCAAAATTCCCTCTCGCGCCGCCGCTCTGGTCAATGGCACAATCAGCCACGCGCTCGATTATGATGACACGCATTTTGCCCATATCGGCCATACATCTGTCGGCATCTATCCCGCAGCTCTTGCGGTGGGAGAGGAAGTGAAGGCGAAAGCCTCTGCCATTCGTGACGCCTATTTGCTTGGCGCGGAAGCAGCCTGTCGCATTGGCATGGTTTTGGGCCGCGGGCATTATCAAAAAGGCTTTCATCAAACGGCAACAGCCGGTGCATTTGGCGCAACTGTCGCCGCTGGAAGGCTTTATCAACTCACCGAAAAGCAGATGCGTGCCGCACTCAGCCTTGTCGCTACCCGCGCCTCAGGCCTCAAGTCGCAATTCGGCACCATGGGCAAACCGTTCAATGCAGGTATTTCTGCCTCCAATGGTGTTGAGGCAGCCGCGCTGGCAAAGCGTGGTTTCACGTCAGCTGATGATGGCGTGGGTGGCCCGCAAGGATTTGTGGAAACGCATGCCGAGACGTTTGATCACGTCACACCCTGGCAAGATCCGCCGCCCGGCAAGTTCATCTTCGAAGATGTGCAGTACAAGCTCCACGCCTGCTGCCATGGCACGCATGCGATGATTGAAGCGCTGAAGAAAGCGGAGGTTTCGGGCGATGATGTTGAGAGCATCACTGTCACCACACATCCGCGTTGGCTGAAAGTGTGCGATATCAAGCAACCCCGCACGGGGCTTGAAGTGAAGTTCTCCTATGTTCACCTCGCCGCGATGGCGGCTTATGGCGTTGATACGTCGTCAGAAAAAACATTTACCGACGCGTTGGTCAAAGACGCAAAACTCGTCAATCTCGCAAAGCGTGTGAAGGTTGTGACAGATGAGAGCTACAATGACACGACACAAAGCGTCGTGATCAAGCTCAAATCGGGTCAGTCCCGGTCTATCCGCCACGATCTCTCGGATCGTGTGCCGATGTTCGAACTCGAAGCTGGCCTGCGCAATAAAGCCAAAGGACTGCTTGGAAAAGCTCGGGCCGAAAAACTTTGGATAGGAATTGCCGAGATTGAAAAACTCTCTGCGGCAGACCTGGCCAAGTTTCTTCATGCCCCGCAATCGCAATCAAAATCAAAAATGGAGTGACGCAATGGCGCAAGACATCAAAAGCTGGGCTAGTAAATTCAAAAGCCTGTCAGATAGCGATCCCGCAATTGCCTCTATGGGCAAATATTACACCTGCACTTATCTGTGGGATATGACCGACAGGAAAGTCATCATCGAGATGCATGACGGAAAGGTGAAGCACATCAACACCGATCCGCAGCCATTGGACCCTTATGACTTCGCGCTGCGTGCGAGTGCCGCCTCTTGGCGCGAATTTGGCCAGCCCGTTCCCCGGCCCATGTTCCACGGTATCTGGGCTGCAAGCTTCCGCGAGGATCTGAAGATTGAGGGCAATCACCTGATCATGATGCAGAACTTAAGAAATTTCACTTTGCAATTCGAGCTGCTGCGCAAATGCGGCGTTCCAGTTTGATTTAGAGGAATAAAAACAATGGTACGCCACTCACCTGTTACCGGACGCTATGTGACCATCGAAGTCGATGGCATGGAGTACAAAGTCTTCTATCTTCACAATGGCAAAGGCCAGCCTTTGATCTGTCAGCACACGGCCGGCTGTCACAATCATCAATGGCGCGGGCTCTTGGAAGACGAAGAGATAACCAAGAACTACAATGTGATCGCCTATGATTTGCCACGCCACGGGAAGTCCGATCCTCCCCATAACCACGAATGGTGGAAAGAAGAGTATAAACTCACCAAGGAACACTACGTTAATTTCATCGTAGCCCTTTGTGATGCGTTGGAACTGGATGACCCGATCTTTATGGGCTCAAGTTTCGGTGGTAATGTCGCGCTGCAATTGGCC
>CANCAR010000074.1 GCA_947374125.1 Hyphomicrobiales bacterium
AAAGGTACTTCCCGGGGGGTGGGCCTATCGAGGGTAATTCGAACCCCGATATAACGCTAGTGTCGTATTTAGGATAGTGTTGTCGTATATGGAGCAATAGGATATGAAAACTGGTGAATTCGCGACATTAATCGGAGTTAGTCGACAAGCAGTGTTGGCAGCAATAAATCGTGGCAGGTTGTCAAAATCGGCAAGCAAGGTTGGTGAGCGATGGGAGATCGATCCCGAACTCGGGCCGGTCGAATATGCTCAGAATGTTGACATGACGCGGCGTCCACCTCGGAAGGGTCACGAACCTGTCATTGATGGCGAAGGCGACTATCCTGACTTCAATGAGAGCCGCGCAAAGCGTGAATTTCACATGGCGGCACTTGCCGAAATGGATGTGAAAGAGCGTGAAGGGAAATTGATTGATAGGGATAAAATAAGAGATGAGTCATTCCGCCTAGGGCGTCGCGTCCGCGATGCAATGTTGAATATTCCAGACAGGATATCGGCAGACCTTGCGGCAGAAATGGACGCCTTCAAAGTTCACTTGAGACTGACTAAAGAAATTCGCGAGGCGCTAACTGATTTGGTCGTTTCGGAGAGGAATGGCGACACATGAATACTTCCGCCGGTAGACTTCCCTTCCGTGTGTTGCAATCGTAGCAGGCCGCAACTGTATTCCTCAACCTGTTATGTCCGCCTTTTGAGCGCGGGATCACATGGTCAATTGTCATCGAGTGAGGCTTGCCGTTGGTAAAGCTCATGGGCTCACGGCAATAGTGGCAAAGTCCGCCGGAACGAAACCAGAGCACAACGCGCCGGTCGCTTCCGTTGCCATTTGAGATGAGCGCGAAAGCCTTTTCCGGGATCAGTGCGAAACCTTCCCGGAACTGGATTTTAGGTGCGGCGATGCGTGGCACTTCATGCCCCTGATTTTAAGCAATTTTCACCGGCTAGATTGGCTTCAATCGTTATTGCGCTCGCCCTTAATGATGGCTTCGATATGAGCAATGCACATCGATATTTCATCCGCCAGTTGAAATGAAAGCAGCTCAAGGCCTGCAATCGCGTTCGTATCGACTGCATGAGCAGTAGGGGCAATGGCACGATGGATGATGCCGACGCGGATTTTGATTGCGTTCAACTGGTCGGCAATGTCGATCAAGTCGTTATCCATTTTTTGGTTTCCTCTCGTGGGTTTGGGTTAAGCAGCAAGGCGGGTGTGGATGCGTCCATCGGTAGACAGGGCGATCAGGTCGCTTTCCGAATAGCCGTTGTAAACGTGTGTTTGGGGTGCATTCTGGCGGGCGATGCGCTCGGCATAGAGTGCAGCTTCCTGATGGGCTTCCTCTTGACGGCGGGCCTCATTAGCTTGGCCGTGGCGAGCGTTTGACCATGCCTCTTGCAAAGCGCGGCCAAAGGCTTGCGAGCGTGAACGGGCAAGAAAGCGATAGCGGCGAGGATTGGCTTTGAAGCGTTGCCATGCTTCACGCATGACGGCGGCGCGATCAATTACTCCGGTTTCGGTGAGCAGGCTTTTGAAAGGGTTTTGCGTCTGATACATGGTGAAAGCCTCGTATCTAGTTTTGATAACTAGATTAGTAGGGGCTAACACGTAGCTTGTCAATAGCTATTTAGTTATGATAAATAGAAAATAATTTTTGAAAAATAGGTGTGTAATGCTTACAATTGGGAATCAGCTAAGGGCGGCGCGTTCTTTGATCGGAATGGAGCAATCGGACCTTGCGGAGATGGCAGGGCTTAACGTGAACACGATCCGATCGATGGAGCAATCTGGCGAAAAATCGATAGCTGGTAGATTTGAAAATGTGCAGAAAGTGCAGAGGGCCTTGGAAGCCAAGGGGATAGAGTTTTTGAACCATGGGCACCCCGGTGTGAGGCTCATAAAAAACGTATCAAACCCTTAATTTTATTGACTTTTTGCAACTTTTATGATGCGCTTTTCAGTGCGATTTGCATCATTGGAAAGGGCAGAAAATGGCAATGAATTTGAACGCAGTTCTGGCGATCACGGCAAGCGTGACAGGCGCTCAAGCGGTTGATGCGCTTCAATCCAGAATGTCAAAGCTGCATGGTGCGGCCAGTACAGCAGCGCGCGAATTTTCTGCCCTATCAACGGGCATCGGAAACTTCATAGGCATTGCGGCAGGGTCTCAATTCGCCTTATTCGCAAAATCGACGATAGACACGGCGGACAATTTGAATGACCTGTCACAAAGGACAGGGGTAGCAATCGAGCGGCTTTCACAGTTTTCCGTTGTAGCACAAATGAGCGGCACCAATATCGGCGCGGTCGCTATCGGGATGAAAAAACTATCTGGCAACATTGTTGAGGCGGCAAACGGCAATCAAGACCTGATCCGGGTATTTGATGCGCTTGGCGTGAAGGTCAGAAATGCCGATGGCACAATTCGCGATGCTGGCGCGGTAATGCTAGACCTCTCGGATCAGTTCCGAATGATGGAAGACGGCGCGGTCAAGTCTGCAGTGGCAGTCAAGCTTTTTGGCAAAGCAGGCGATGAAATGATCCCGATGCTTAATGAAGGGTCTGCAAAAGTTAATAAATTTAAAACGGTCATATCGAGCGAATTTGCAAAAGCAGCGGATGAATTTAATGACAATATGGCGAGAATGAGCGCATCTGCGTCGCGATTTGGCGTTAGCGTAGGCGAAAGCGCTCTGCCCGCTTTGAACAGATTCATAAAGGGTGCATTTGATTTTGTGGAATCAATGCAAGCAATAGGCGCAACCGGGAATGTGATGAACGATAATGCCGTCACTCCTGATGATTTTGTTTCTAATTTAAAAAAGCAATTTGACGCTATTGATGGTCAATATCGCGATAGTATAACGCTCTTAGAACAAAAGAAGGCTGAACTATCTAAGGCAACTAATGATTTTGAGCGTGGAATAATTTCGGAAGCGATCAAAGAATTAGCCCAAGAAACACAAAATTTGTATGATGCTGGTGCAAAGCTGGCCGAAAATATCAATAAAGCTAAAGCGACCTCAAATCCGAACCCATGGGTTACCATGGCGAACGCACCACCTGTTAAAACGGCATTCAAAAATGATACTGTTGTAAAAGCATTGGGCGGTGGCGGCACTAACGATGCCGTTAAGACGTTGAATAATACCCTCAACCAAACCAACATCATCGTTGATGACCTTTGGAAGCGGTCGCAAACTTTTTCGGAGGGTTTCGAATCGGGCCTAAGCCAAGTCGGTGCGATGGCACATGATGTTGGCGGCGCGATCGAGGATGCAATGACCGGCGCTTTCCGCAATGCCGAGGATGCATTCGTTTCATTCGTTCAAACCGGCAAGGTGGATTTTTCATCGCTGGTCAATTCGATGATTGCCGATCTAGCGCGGGCGCAATTCCGGCAACTAACGTCCTCAGTTTTTGGGAATTTTGATTTAGGCAATGCTGTTCTTAATCTTTTCGGTGGTGGAACCAACTTTGCCGGTCAAACCGCAATGCCCGGAATGATGGGTCGCTTCGCCATGGGAACCGATTACGCGCCGGGCGGGCTGTCTCTGGTAGGTGAGAGCGGACCGGAGCTTGTAAGGCTCCCTAGGGGCGCGTCTGTCACGCCAAACCACAAGCTAGGCGGTATGGGTGGCACGACGATCAATCAAAACTTCACCTTCACCGGCGGCGTTACGGAAAAAGACCTTGCACGGATATTGCCGGAAGTTTCTAAGGCAGGCGCTAACATGGCGCTTAGCCAAATCGCAGGGGGCCGCTTGTCGGCTCGTATGGCGTAATGCGGAATCGATCAATAGTGATTCCAATAGCGGCGGGCCTTCATCGGCTCGCCTCTTTTTTTTGAATAAAAATTCGGATTTATTCGCTCGGATGCGCTCTAAGCCGGAACACAAATTAGGGATATTATTAGGGACAGCGCAAAACGTAGAAAAATAAATCGTTATATTTCAATTACTTATTGAAAATAATTGGCGGAGAGGGTGGGATTCGAACCCACGGAACCGGGTTAGGGTTCGCTCAGTTAGCAACCGAGTGCTTTCGGCCTCTCAGCCACCTCTCCGCATTCTTTCGATATGCCTCAAGGCGTCTGAATTGGCAAGCCGTTCGATACCATCTTGAAAAGAAACCGTAATGTGTTTCAACTGGCGGTAAGATATTCGCGGGCGAGCCGTTGGGCGAGTGAAATTTCGTCACGTGTCATTTCGGCCGCCAATTCTGCTCGAAGCCTTGCTGCATCGCATGAACCGCGAGCGGCGGCGATGTTGAACCATTTATGCGCCGAAATTTTATCTGGACTGGCGTTGCGGCCAAGCGAGGCGCCAATTCCTAAGCTTGTAAAATATTCTGCTCCGGCCTCAACCGGATTTACCCATTCCTGTGCTAACGAACCCATCGAATTTCTCCCGATCCATGATCCAAAAGTAATAAGTCTTAGATCGACGCCTTCTGCGTCTTGAAAGAGTTTTGCACGTTAGGGTTGAAGGGGCCTCTAAGCTAAAAGCTAAAATTGTTTTGATTGGCGAAATTTCCAAAACCCGTGCGTTTCCTCCTTCGAATCTTTGGGATTTAAGCGACAAAAAATCTCAAAAACAAAATTCTAACGAGCATCATCTTGACGGATTTCATTTAACCGCCAGAGTGCCATCTATTGTCGAAGCGCGGCATTTTCTGGGGTGCGCCATACGACGGTTAAAAACAAAAAAGTTTATAACTTGGGGAACAACTATGACGGACATCTATCAACAAAGGCCGGGTCTTTTAGACCGGGCGAGAACTATTGCGACGCCTGGATTCAACCGTTGGCTTGTGCCGCCAGCGGCTTTGGCGATTCATCTCTGCATCGGTATGGCCTACGGATTTTCGGTCTTCTGGCTGCCTTTGAGCCGGACGGTTGGACTGGCCACAGGCGCTGGTAAGGCATTAGCCTGTCAAGGCGATGCAACCACCTTCTGGGGCAAGGTTGCAATTACCGGACACGCGCTTTTCGCATCCGATTGTGACTGGACGCAGTTTGATCTTGGCTGGATGTACACGCTGTTTTTCGTGTTGTTGGGCTCGTCCGCTGCGATTTGGGGCGGTTGGCTCGAGCGCGAGGGCCCACGCAAAGCGGGCGTCGTTTCCGCCTTTTGCTGGTGTGGCGGTCTGCTTATTTCCGCTTTTGGGGTGTATACCCATCAATTATGGCTAATGTGGCTAGGCTCCGGCGTTATCGGCGGCATTGGGCTTGGATTGGGATATATTTCACCGGTCTCGACGCTGGTAAAATGGTTCCCTGACCGGCGCGGTATGGCGACCGGCATGGCGATTATGGGCTTCGGTGGCGGCGCGATGATTGGTTCACCGCTTGCCACGCGCTTGATGAATGGCGGCAATTTCTTTGAATGGCCGGGAGCTTTCTCTTACGTCCATTTTGACGGGTTTAAGACGGCAACCTCGGTCGGCGTTTGGCAGACTTTTATTGTGTTGGCGATCGGCTATTTTGTCTTCATGATTGCTGGCGCGTTCGGCTATCGCGTGCCGCCAGCAGGTTGGAAACCGGACGGATGGACACCGCCGCCAGCATCCGCCAATGCGATGATTACCACCGGCCATGTGCATTTGAAGGACGCACATCGCACACCACAATTCTGGCTGATCTGGATTGTGCTGTGCATGAATGTGTCGGCAGGGATCGGCATTATTGGTGCTGCATCTAGCATGTTACAGGAAACCTTTGGTGGCCGCTTGTTCGGCGATGCGGCGATTGGCTTCATGCAGTTTACCGACGCCCAAAAGGTGACGGCTGCAGCCATTGGCGGCGGCTTTGTGGGCATTTTCTCGCTGTTTAACATTGGCGGGCGCTTCTTCTGGGCTTCGCTTTCGGATGCGATTGGGCGGAAGATGACCTATTTCGTCTTCTTCGTTTTAGGGTTCATCTGCTATGCGGGCCTGACTTCTCTTGCTGGCCTTGGGCAGCTTGGTCTCTTCGCTGCCTTCTTCTGCGTGATTGCATCCATGTATGGCGGCGGCTTTGCGACAATCCCTGCCTATCTCGCCGATATGTTCGGTACGCAATTTGTGGGGGCAATCCATGGACGGCTCCTCACCGCTTGGTCAACGGCCGGCATTCTTGGTCCGGTGATCGTGAATTATTTGCATGACTCCCGCCTTGCCGCGGGCGTGGCGCGCAGCAATGTTTATGACCAGATCTTTTATGTTCTGGCCGCACTCCTTGTGATTGGCTTTATTGCCAACCTCATGATCAAGCCGGTCGATTCAAAATGGTTCATGAGCGAAGCAGAAGTGAAAGCGCTACAATCCAAAACGGCAACCTCTGGAGTAGCAACAGGCTCCTTCGGCATTGGCAAAGGCGGGCTAGACGCCAAAGCCGCATTGGCGTGGGCATCTGTCGGTCTTCCCATCCTTTGGGGTGCGTGGATTACGCTGCAAAGCGCGGTGAAGATCTTTGGCTGATCTAACGCTACCATGATGACAAAAGTGAAAAAGGGAGCCGATCGGCTCCCTTTTTTATTCTAGGCCTTCTTAACATCCTGCCAGGATCGGGTCTTCGCTGACGCCAGCACAGCATCGGTGACGTAATCAGTCGCAAGTCCGGCTCTGAAATTGGGCGAGGCGGGCTTACCTGTTTCAAGTCCCTCGATAAAATCGGCCGCTTGATGGATGAAGGTGTGCTCGTAGCCAATTTGTAGGCCCGGCACCCACCAATGCTTCATATAGGGCTGATCGCCGTCGGTGACGTGAATCGAACGCCATCCCCGCACCCTACCCTCGTCCCGGTGGTCGAAATATTGCAGCCGATGCAGATCGTGGAGATCCCAAGCGATGGATGCATGTTCGCCATTGATCTCTAGCGTATAGAGCGCCTTATGGCCGCGCGCGTAGCGGGTTGCTTCGAACGTCGCCAACGAGCCATTATCGAAGCGGGCGAGGAATGCGCTTGCATCGTCAATGCTCACCGATTCGACCTTTCCAGTGAGATTATGCTGCCGCTCTTTGATGAAGGTTTCGGTCATCGCCGTGACAGACGCAATATCGCCGTTAAGCCACATAGCGGTGTCGATGCAATGGGCCAACAAATCGCCCGTAACGCCGCTGCCTGCTACCGAAGCATCGAGACGCCAGAGGCCAGCACCGCCTTGCGGCAAATCTTTTGAGATCGTCCAATCCTGCAAAAATTTCGCGCGATAATGGAAGATGCGGCCGAGCTTGCCTTCCTCGATCAATTGCTTGGCCATGGTTACGGCGGGGACGCGGCGGTAATTATACCAGACCATGTTGGCGACCTTGGCCGCCTCAACCGCTTCGACCATTTTCAAAGCCTCCGCTGGTGTACGACCAAGCGGCTTTTCGCACATCACCATTTTGCCCGCTTTTGCGGCTGCTATGGCAATCTCTGCATGGGTATCGTTAGGCGTCGCGATATCGATGACATCAATATCCTTGCGATCAATCAGCTTACGCCAATCGGTCTCAAACGATTCATAGCCCCATTGATCCGCAAAGGCTTTCGCGTTCGCTTCATTGCGACCGCAGACGGCCTTTAGGACTGGCCTGTGTTCGAGGTTAAAAAATTGGCTGACTTGTTTGAAGGCATTGGAATGGGTACGGCCCATGAAGCCATAACCGACAACCGCGACATTGAGGGGTTTCTTGCTGCTCATGATCCGATCATCCTTTCCTTAAGCCTGCCAACCATGGGCATCGCGGACCTTGATCATCGCGCCCAAAATATCGTTCCAGGTTTGCTGCTGCATCATCACGGCATTGGGGAACATGCAGCCATCCCAGCAGATATGCTGGAAGGCTTTTGTCAGTTGACCCGAACCGTCGCGCAGCCAATAGCCTGCGTGCTTGGTGACATCGAGCTTGCCGTTCGGATCTTTGACCTGACAGTGCCGCCCAGTTTTATCGTGCGAGCCTGAGCCAAACACCGAACCGTCATTTTGCGCCACGTGGAAATCGAAGGTCCATGGCCGGAGCTTGTCCGTCATTTGCTTCAAAGCCGCATCCAGTACCGATTGGTCCTTCCAATCGAAGTTTTCAGGCAAAAGCCGCGCTTCTGGCGCATTATATCCCATGGTGTAGAGCAAGGTATGCGCCATATCGGCTTGGAACCCTACGGTTTTTGGACGGCCGACGGCTTCGAGCGTATCGAGCATAGCCTTCCAGCTGTGCATGCCGCCCCAGCAAATTTCGCCCTCAGCCGCTAACCGCTCGCCATAGGATTCGGCGACATCGGCAGCTTCACGGAAGGTTTGCGCGATGAGCTTGGTATTGCCGACCGGATCTTTCGCCCAGTCTTCGACGCCGGTGGCCGAATCGATGCGGATCAGCCCGTATTTCCGAACACCGTGATCGTTCAACGCCTTAGCAATCGCGCAGGATTTCCGGATCATGTCGACGAATTGTTTGCGATCGGAAGCTGAACCCATCGCCGAGCCCCCGCCGACAGGCGGCCAAACGGGCGCTACCATGGAACCCACCGCGAGACCTTTTCCGGCAATCTTGTCGGCTAACCGCTTAATGTCATCGGTGGATGAATCGATGCTGGTGTGTGGATCGGCCAGAAACAGATCGACCCCGTCAAATTTAACGCCGTTGACCTCTGCTTTGGCCGTCATATCGAGCATGGTGTCGAGATCAATCGGCGGCTCGGAATCGCCGCCTTTGCCGACAAGACCGGGCCACATCGCATTGTGAAGTTTTGGAAAATTGTTCGCCATTCTATTCCTCCCCCTTTTATTAATTTCAGGCTTTTAGTTTCGTCCAACGCCCGCCTTTAGCGGATGATTCAACGGCTGCTTCAATAAAGGCCAATCCCTTCACGCCGTCCTCGATGGTTGGGAACATCACGGATGAATCGGTCTTTCCGCCAATCCTAGCTGCGCGGATAGCGTGCGCAATTTCGGTATATATATTGGCAAATCCCTCAAGATATCCCTCGGGGTGTCCGGGCGGAATGCGTGTTATGCGCCCGGCTTCACCGCCCGCGCCAGCGCCACCTCGGGTGATGGTTTGTGTTGGCTTACCGATGGGCGAAAACTGCAAATAATTCGGATTTTCCTGCGACCAAGCAAGGCCACCCTTGGTGCCATAGACCCGAATACGCAGCGCGTTTTCATTCCCCACCGCCACTTGGCTGGCCCAGAGCGTGCCTTTGGCACCGTTGGCGTAATGGAGCCGGACATGCGTATCGTCGTCCAACCGGCGGCCTTGGACGAAGGTCGTCAGTTCAGCGGAAAGTTCAACCACCGGAATTCCGGTGATAAAATCCGCCAGATTATAGGCATGCGTTCCGATATCGCCGATGCATCCGCCTGCGCCCGAGCGGGCGGGATCTGTCCGCCAATCGGCTTGCTTTTGACCCGATTGCTCCAAAGGTTCGGCCAGCCAATCTTGCGGGTATTCGACTTGCACAACCCGGATATCGCCGAGTTCTCCTGAAGCGACCATCGCGCGCGCATGACGCACCATGGGGTAGCCCGTATAATTATGGGTAACGGCAAATATTTTACCCGACTTCTCCGCCGCCGCTTTCAGCTTTTGAGCTTCTTTAAGAGACGTTGTGAGCGGCTTATCGCAAATCACATGAATTCCGGCTTTTAGAAAGGCGAGCGCAGGCCCCGCATGCATATGGTTGGGCGTGACGATGGCAACGGCTTCAATACCATCCTTGCGCCGCCCTTCTTTTTTCGCCATTTCCTCGAAACCGCCATAGGTCCGTTTAGGATCAAGACCGAGCGCTTCGCCAGACCGTATCGATTTTTCTGGTGTCGAACTTAATGCTCCTGCCACGAAAACATAATGGTCATCCATTCTCGCGGCTAAGCGGTGGACCGCGCCAATAAAGGCCCCTTCCCCGCCGCCTACCATCCCGAGGCGGATGAGTCCTCCGCCCGTACCGTCATCTTTACCGGTAATTGCCATGATTGAATTCTCCGATTTCCCTCTCGCTTGATCAGCGAATACCAAGCATGCGGTTGATCTGCGCCGTGTCGGTTTCACCGCCAGCAAAATCATCAAACGCTTTTTCGGTTACCCGAATAATGTGGCTATGGATGAAGGGTGCGCCCTCTTTTGCGCCATCTTCCGGATGCTTGAGGCAGCATTCCCATTCCAACACGGCCCAGCTTGAATAGTTGTACTGGCTCAGTTTTGAGAAAATGCTGGCAAAATCGACCTGACCATCGCCGAGCGAGCGAAAGCGACCGGCCCGTTCGACCCAGTTCGAATAGCCCGAATAAACGCCCTGCCGACCGTTTGGATTAAACTCTGCATCCTTCACGTGGAAGGCCTTGATCCGCTCATGATAGATGTCAATGAATTCGACATAATCGAGCTGCTGCAACGCGAAATGCGACGGGTCATAATTGATGCAGGCGCGCTTGTGTCCCTTCACCGAGTCGACAAAGCGCTCAAAGGTCGTACCGTCGAAAATATCTTCGCCCGGATGGATTTCATAGCAGACATCGCAGCCCGCCTCGTCATAGGCATTCAGGATCGGCGTCCAACGCTTTGCAAGCTCCGCAAAAGCGGCATCGATCATGCCATTGGGACGTTGTGGCCAAGGATAGACATATGGCCAAGCGAGCGCGCCTGAAAAGGTTACGCTGGCGGCAAGGCCTAAATGTTTGGATGCCTTTGCACCCATCATCATCTGATCAACCGCCCATTCCTGACGGGCCTTTGGATTGCCATGCACCTCTTTGGGCGCAAAAGCATCAAAGGCTTCATCAAAGGCCGGATTGACGGCGACTAACTGGCCTTGAAGATGGGTCGAAAGCTCGGTGATTTCGACACCATGTTTGGCTGCAATCCCTTTGATTTCATCGCAATAGGCTTTAGACGAGGCTGCCTTTTTGAGATCAAAGAGACGCCCGTCCCAAGTTGGAATTTGGACGCCTTTATACCCTAAACTGGCCGCCCATTTGCAAATCGCATCAAATGAATTGAACGGTGCCTGATCGCCCGCAAATTGCGCGAGAAAAATGGCCGGTCCCTTGATCATGCTCGCCATACGAAGTCTCCTTTTTGATTTTTTCTTAGTCTTGGCAATGGTTAAATGTCCTGGCAATGGTTAAACGCGTTAGATCACGCTTGCGCCCAGCCCTCACGCATCAGTTTGAACGCGCCTTGATAAACATCCTCTGGTTTATCAAATAAAGGCCGCCAAATTTTGGTGGCAGCGGCCAGATCCGGCAAGGCGCTGCCAAACGCCTCAACGGTCAGCCAGCCATCATAGCCCGATGATTTCAACGCTTTAAAGATAGAGGCGAAATCAATTTGCCCAGAGCCAGGCGTCCCGCGATCATTTTCAGAGATATGAACATGATTGATCGCCTTGATCGTATTGCGAATGGAGGCAGGTTGGTTCTTTTCCTCAATATGGAAATGGAACGTGTCGTAAAGATAGCCGTAATTCGGCTCGTCAACGCGTTTAACAAGATCAGCCGCTGCATCTGCCGTGTTCAAAAAATAGCACTCGAACCGGTTCAAAGGCTCGACCGACAGTTTGAGCCCGGCTTTAGCCGCATATTGGGCGGCGACTTTATGAACCTCGGCGCATCGCTTTTTCTCGTCCTCCGTCGGACCGGCCCCCGAGAATTCACCAAGCGGTTGATGGAAGGGACCGCAGAGGAGCTCGGAGCCGAGCGCGGCTGAACAATCAGCCGCCCATTTCAGATGATCAAGCGCGCGATCCCGTTGGGCCTTTTCGGGTGAAAGCGCGTTACCGCCAATCATCACGGTAACCGAACTCGACGACATTCCGGCGTCTTTAATGCGTTGACCAAGTTTTTTATAATGGGCCGTATCCCCTTCAAACAGCGGTATTTCAACGCCATCAAAACCGGTCTTTTTTAACGTATCTACCAAA
>CANCAR010000075.1 GCA_947374125.1 Hyphomicrobiales bacterium
GTCATATTCGGCAACTGAACCGAGGCTTATAAAACGCTTCCCCCCATGATAAGAAAACGCATTCGCCAAATTTAGGCTGGCGTCATACCAGCGGGTATTATCCGGATGCGTCCAGAAGGTACCGTGATCGGTAACCCAAGCGGCATGGATCAAATGGCTCGGTTTTACGCGGGCAATCAGATCGTTCAAGCTCGGATGGTGAAGTAAATCGGCGATATGCCAAAACACGCCGCCATTGTGTCCCTTCGGCCATTCAGCCGAGTGGCAGACGGCATGAATTTCCGGCCAATCCCCCGTCGCCTGCAAGCATGCAAGGAGATGGCGACCAATAAAGCCCGATGCACCTGTTACCAGAATTCTAGCTGAGCTTTTGCTCATTAGGTCCCCACGAGATATTGGGGCCAAAGATGACTAAAAGCCGGGAGGGTCTGATCTCTTTCGCCAACCAAAGCGGGCGGTACGGGCCAATCGATCCCAATAGCAGGGTCATCGTATCGAAAGCCTTTTTGTAGCTCGGCGCGGTAGGGAGCAAAAATTTGATAGGTCAGCGTGGTGTTATCGCTGAGCGTCAAATAGCCATGGGCAAACCCTTCGGGAATGTAGAAGGCTTTGTTATCGTCTTCCGTTAATCGGATGCCATGCCATTGGCCGCGTGTCGGGGAAGTCGGGCGTAGATCGACCGCTACGTCAAAGGCCGCTCCTTTCGTGCAGCGAACGAGCTTCGCATCAGGTAAGGGGCTGGCCTGAAAATGCATTCCTCGTAGCGTATGGCGCTTTGGATTTGAGGCTTCGGCTAGGTGATCAATCGTGGTCTTAAGCCCAAAGCGCGTAAAAACATCGCGATCAAAGCTGCGCATAAAGCCGCCGCGAACATCGTTATTCTGCGGAAATATAACAATAAAACATCCGGTTAGAGCTGTTTCCTCAATTTGCATAGAAAGCCTCCTCAAGGAGATGAGGCGAAGGCATGGGAAGAATGAATCGACCGCCCCAGGTGCGGATGAAGGCTAGATCATTTGTGATTTCCGATACGAGGTTCCAAGGCAAAATTAGAACGAAATCGGGTTTACGCGCAGCGATCGCCTCGGGTCCGTAGATGGGTATGTGCGATCCGGGCAAGAAGCGACCTTGCTTTGAGGGTGCGCGGTCAACCGTAAAATCGATGATATCGGTGCCGATGCCGCAATAGTTAAGCAGAGTGTTTCCTTTGGCGGGGGCGCCATAGGCGGCAATGGTTTTACCTTTTGCTTTGAGCGAGCCCAGCAGTGCGAGTAAAGCAGTCTTTGTAGAACGGGGTTTTTCTGCAAAGGCGAGATAGGGGGCGTCCGTATCCAAACTCGCTTTTTTTTCCTTGCCGCGGATGCCCTTTAGCGCGTCGGTTTCCGCCAAAGCGGCTTCTGACGGGCAGACAAAAAGCCTTAGCGAACCTCCATGCGTTGGAAGCTCTTTTGCATCGAACACGCGTAACCCTGCTTTTCGAAAGATACGCTCTAGTGCGGTCAATGACAGGTACGAAAAATGTTCATGGTATATTGTGTCGAATTGCCCGAGCTTCATTAAATTCAGGAGATGGGGGAACTCGAAGGTGGCGATTCCGTTGGGCTTTAGGAGAATGCGAAAACCGGCAACGAAATCATTGATATCCGGAACATGGGCTAAGACGTTATTGGCGGCGATTAAATCAGCGGGACCGATTGTCTCTCTGAGGTTCAAGGCTTCATTTTCGCCGAAAAATGTCTCTATGGTTGGAATACCGCGTTGCTCCCGGGCAATCTTGGCAACAGAGGCAGCAGGCTCAATGCCGGTAACGGGGATCCCAGCCACTTTGAAATATTGCAGCAAATAGCCGTCATTGCTCGCAATTTCGATCACACGGCTGTGTGAACCGAGTTTGAGAGCCTCGATCATATCCTCGACATAGTGTTGGGCATGCGCCAACCAACTGCTCGACATCGACGATTGATAGGCATAATCGGCACGAAACACACTATCAGCCCGGACAAAGTCTTCCAATTGGACAAGGCGACAGTTGCGACAGACAAAGGCTCGCAGCGGGTAGCGGGGCTCTATGCAATGAAGATCCTCTGCCGCGATGAAATCATTCGCGATCGGCGTCTCGCCTAAATCAGCAAACGGCAAATCAAGCTCCGCGCTACAATGGCGGCAATGAGGTGACGCAGACTTAGGCTTAAGCATAATGCGGCTCACCATATCTTCCATGGTGCGCTGCCCGATTGCCAAAGGTCTTCGAGATAGGTTTTGTCCCGCAGCGTATCCATTGGGTGCCAAAAGCCATCATGCCGATAGGCGGAAAGCTCGCCAGACTTCGCTAATGTTTCGAGCGGTTTTCCTTCCCAAACCGTTGCATCGCCATCGATTAGGGTGATGACATCCGGAGAAAGCACAAAAAAACCGCCATTGATTAAGCCGCCATCCCCGCGTGGCTTTTCGGTAAAGCCATTGACGCGGCTATGGCCATCGAGATCGAGCGCTCCAAACCGACCAGGTGGGCGTACGGACGTAACCGTTGCTTGGCACCCTTCACGCGAGTGGTGCTCGACGAGCGCTTTTAGATCAATATCCGCCAAGCCATCGCCATAGGTCAGAAAAAACGGTTGGTCGGAAACAAGCGGCGCCACACGTTTTAGTCGGCCACCGGTCATCGTGGCCTCGCCGGTATCGACGAGGGTCACCTTCCAATCCTCCGCGCGGCGGTTGTGATAGGTAACGCTATCGTCAGCAAAATTGAGCGTTACGTCTGAGCGATGCAGCAAATAATTCGCGAAGAATTCCTTGATCAGATAGCCTTTATAGCCAAGGCAAATCACGAACTCTTTGACACCCTGCTGATGGTAGATTTTCATAATATGCCAAAGGATCGGCGCGCCACCGATCTCGATCAGCGGTTTTGGGCGCACGCCCGTCTCCTCTGAAAGCCTCGTTCCGAAGCCGCCAGCGAGTATCACTGCCTTGGTGATCATTGTTTGTTTCAATCCTACCATCCAGCATGAGTTATTTGACGTAACGGAATAATATTTTCTTTACATGCGGATGAAATGAAAAATTTTCAAGGAAATTGATTGCCAAATTCTAAACGCTATTCTGATCAATTGAATAAAATTAGATCATCATAGCTTCGCAAGGTAATTATTTATTTGATCATGGGTTAATACGCCAAGGCGTTCTGGATTGTTTTGGGCAGCTTGATACCACCTCGCGCTATATTCCAATGCATCATGCAGCGATAATGCGGGCTTCCACTTCAATATTTGGCGCACTTTATCCGAATCAATCGCGAGGCGGGCGGCCTCATAAACGCCCGGCGTCTCGGCGATAATCTCAACAGGTGACCAATGCGTTGCCAGCTTTTCGAGAATGGTGTGAACCGGCACGCATTCTTCTAGCGTTGGCCCGAAATTCCATGCTTCACCGAATGGCAAGTCAGAGGCGGCTGTTGCACCTGACAAAATGCGGTCCAACAGCACCAGATAGCCATGCACGAGACATAAAACATGTTGCCAAGGGCGGGTCGCGTTTGGGTTGCGGATGGTCAATGGCATGCGGGTTTGAACCGCGCGGGCGTAATCTGGAATAAGCCGATTCTCCGACCAATCGCCCCCACCGATGATGTTGCCGCCCCGTGCAACATCAATAACCATTGGACGCTTCCAGGAGGGAAGAGATGATCTATAGCCTAAAATGGCCATTTCGGCCGCAGCCTTCGATGCTGAGTAGGGATCAGAGCCCCCCAATGGGGCAGATTCAGGAAAATTCTGCCCATGCCCGTCATTGGCATAGACCTTATCGGTCGTGATGGCGACAATACCTTCGACGCTCAGGGTTTTTCGTGCCGCTTCGAGCACATGGACAGTGCCTAGGGCATTGGTGCGAAAGGTTTCGATCGGGTCAACATAGGATTTTAGCACCAAAGGTTGAGCCGCCAGATGCAGAATGGCCCGCGGACGGACGCGTTGGACGGTCTCGTAGACCTGTGTTTCGTCGCCTATATCGCCTAGCGTTTCGCTTTTCAAAAGCGGTTTGACGCTCGTGAGTGAAAACATCGACGGTGTTGTGTGAGGCGGTAGCGCCAAGCCGTGCACATGGGCACCAAGCTGGGATAAAACATGGCAAACCCAACTGCCGGTGAAGCCGGTATGTCCGGTCACCAAGATATCAGCGTTTTTTACAGCAGCAAATTGCGTCACGTTGGCCTCATTCGCGCCCATCATCGTATGGGCGCGAATTGACCTAACGGCAATTAAAAAAGATCAGGTTAATATCAATAGGTAGCCCGTCCGCCGGAAAGGTCGAAAACCGCACCGGTTGTGAACGAATTATCGGCCGAGCAGAGCCAAGCGATCATGGCGGCTGCTTCGTCCACCTGCAAAAAACGACCGCGTGGAATGCGCGAGAGCATATAATCAATATGTTCTTGCTTCATCTGATCGAAAATTTTGGTTTTTGCTGCGGCTGGCGTGACACAATTGACCGCGATGTCCTGACCGGCCAATTCTTTGCCCAGCGATTTTGTGAGCGCGATGACGCCCGCTTTCGAGGCCGAATAGGCGGAGGCGTTTGGATTGCCCTCCTTGCCCGCGATGGAGGCGATATTGACGATCCGCCCATAGCCTTGAGCCTTCATGGCCGGCACGACATATTTGCAGCAATAGAAGACGCCGTTGAGGTTGATATTGATGATATCGTGCCAGGCATCGACGGGATAATCGGCCACCGGCATATTCGGGCCAGCGATGCCTGCATTGTTGACCATTATATCGATACGGCCAAAAGCTTTGAGGGTGGCTGCTGCAGCTGCTTCTACAGAGGCGGCGTCGGACTGTTCCACTTTGACCACGATGGAACCGGCGAGGCTTTTCGACGCTTCTTGCGCCAGCGCCTCGTCTCTGTCCCAAAGGGCTACGCGCGCGCCCGACTGGGTCAACCGAGATGCGACAGCAAAGCCAATTCCCTGCGCGCCGCCTGTTACGATTGCAAACTGTCCTTTAGCGTCGATCTGATTTGCCATTTCTCGTCTCCCAATGGTTTTTGACTAGTTGTTCTGCCGTGTATTGCGTGAATTGAGACCCACGACAAGAGGGCCTATTGCTGGCCAGCCCATCGTTCAGGGATGAGAATGCGGTGTGGAAATACGTCGAATTCATCAGGTAAAGGGCCAATATGTCACCTTGCGCTGCAACAAAGGGTGGGCTAATCGTCTCCCAACGCTAATTATTGGTGACATGAGTCTGGTGGTTAAGGGTTACTTTCACCGCTTTAGGACATAGGATCCAGTAACAGAGCCAAAGCGGTATCGTTTCATAACGACGTCGCTACGGGCCGGAACGGAGTGGAACAGCATGGGACAGACGATCGATCATTTGCTCGTCGACTATTTGCCGCTTGTCGTCTTCATTGGGCTTAGCCTCGTGATCGGCATTGCTCTGCTTGTGATTCCCTTTTTAGTTGCATTCTCCAAGCCGGATGCGGAAAAGCTTTCTGCTTATGAGTGCGGCTTTAACGCTTTTGATGATGCCCGCATGAAATTCGATGTGCGGTTTTATCTGGTCTCGATTCTGTTCATCATTTTTGACCTTGAAGTGGCTTTCCTGTTCCCTTGGGCGGTGGCGTTCAAAAGCGTCGGATTGTTCGGTTTCTGGTCGATGATGCTGTTTTTGAGCGTGTTGACCATCGGTTTTGTTTATGAATGGAAGAAGGGCGCGCTCGAATGGGATTGACCCCTCACACCGGCACCATGGTTGCTGAAGCACCACGCGGCATTATTGATCCGTCAACCGGCAAGCCGATTGGTGCCAATGATCCATTTTTCACGGAAGTGAGCGCCGAGCTCGGCGATAAGGGCTTTTTGGTTACCTCAACCGATGATCTTATTCACTGGGCGCGCACCGGCTCGTTGATGTGGATGACGTTCGGGTTGGCCTGCTGCGCTGTTGAGATGATGCAGCTCTCGATGCCGCGTTATGATGTCGAGCGGTTCGGCTTCGCGCCGCGCGCCTCGCCGCGCCAGTCGGATGTGATGATCGTTGCCGGCACGCTGACCAATAAAATGGCCCCCGCGCTCCGCAAGGTCTATGACCAGATGCCGGAACCGCGTTACGTGATCTCGATGGGGTCGTGCGCCAATGGCGGTGGCTATTATCATTACTCCTATTCGGTTGTGCGCGGCTGTGACCGGGTTGTTCCGGTTGATATCTATGTACCGGGCTGCCCGCCAACTGCCGAGGCTTTGCTTTATGGCGTGCTTCTTCTCCAGAAGAAGATCCGCCGCGTCGGTACGATTGAACGGTAGGCCTTATGGATTGGGTTGATCACAAGGAGCAAGATAATGTCTGATCCGGTTGATTTCATCATACCAATGCTGCGTGAAATGCGGGCTGAAAATGCCGCGCTACATGACAAAACGCGTGCGGATATTGCGCGGATGGATAAGCGAATTGAAAAAATTGAGGGCTCGCTCGTCTCTTTTCGGCAAGCGCTTACCGGCGATTCGTTGATGGGCAAGCTCGTCACGGGTGAATTTGAAGAACGCATCGAGATTTTGGAAGCGAAGGTTCGCCAGTTGGAAACCGCGAAATGAGTGAAAAGCTTCAAGCGCTTGGCGAGGCCATTGCGGCGGCACTTCCCGGGGAAGTGTCTCATATTACTGTCGCTTATGGCGAATTGAATATTCGCGCGGATGCGTCTGAAATCATCAAGGTTTTAAGCACCTTGCGCGATGATCCGCGGTTCAACTTTATCAATTTCACCGATTTGGCAGGGGCGGATTATCCGGCGCGTGAAAAGCGGTTTGATTTGGTTTGGCATTTGCTGTCGCCAAAGCATAATCACCGCGTTCGGGTAACGTTTGAGGCTGACGAGCGTACGCCTGTGCCGTCGGCCATTTCGGTGTTTCCGGCGGCCAATTGGTATGAGCGCGAGATTTATGATCTCTATGGCGTGCTGTTTGCCGATCACCCTGATCTGCGCCGTATTTTGACCGATTATGGCTTTGAGGGACATCCGCTTCGCAAAGATTTTCCGACGACGGGTTTCGTTGAGGTTCGTTACGATGATGAGGAAAAGCGCGTCGTGTACGAGCCTGTGAAGCTGGTGCAGGAATTTAGAAATTTTGACTTTTTATCACCTTGGGAAGGCACCGAATATGTGTTGCCCGGCGATGAGAAAGCGAAGCAATCATGAAGCGGTGGCTGGTCCCTTTATTTGTTTTTGGAATTGTTTCGCCCGTGTTGGCCGACAACTCAAATTTGAGTGAAGATGACACCGGTAATACGATAGTCTCTTTTCGTTGGGTGAGAGATTGTCCCCGTTATTTGGAAATAGACCCCCAATATAAAAAGGTTTTTGATGAAAATTTGGCTGCTTTGAGGAAACGACCACTGGCAGGTGCTTTTAAAAACGAGAATGGCGAGGACGACTTGACGGGGCCTACTGCCGAAAAAATCTCTGACAAAGAATGTAGGAAGGTTGCGGTGAAGGTCGCCGCAATTCCAAAAGGAAAAGCGTTTATGATTGTGCGAAAAGACGCACGCGCCAAACTCGGATTGAGCCAATGACAGAGCACCAACTCAGAAATTTCTCAATCAATTTCGGCCCGCAGCATCCTGCTGCTCACGGCGTGCTTCGCTTAGTTCTTGAACTTGACGGCGAAGTGGTCGAGCGCGTCGATCCGCATATCGGCTTGCTGCATCGTGGCACGGAAAAGCTGATCGAATCGAAGACCTATTTGCAGGCTTTGCCGTATTTTGATCGACTCGATTACGTCGCTCCGATGAACCAAGAGCATGCTTACTCGCTGGCGGTCGAAAAGCTCTTGGGCATTACGGTTCCGCGTCGGGGCCAGTTGATCCGCATTTTGTTCTCGGAAGTTGGCCGGATTCTGTCGCACCTTCTGAACGTGACGACGCAGGCCATGGATGTTGGTGCTTTGACGCCGCCGCTTTGGGGATTTGAAGAGCGCGAAAAGCTGATGATGTTTTATGAGCGCGCCTCTGGCGCTCGCATGCATTCGGCTTATGTCCGTCCGGGTGGCGTGCATCAGGATCTGCCGGAAGCCCTTGTCGATGATATGGAAGCGTTCTGCGATCCGTTTTTGCGGGTTTGCGATGATCTTGAGACGCTTTTGACCGAGAACCGCATTTTCAAACAGCGTAACGTCGATATTGGTGTGGTTTCGCTCGACGAATGCTGGGCGTGGGGTTTCTCGGGCGTCATGGTGCGCGGTTCGGGGGCGGCGTGGGATTTGCGGAAATCGCAGGCTTATGAGTGTTACTCGGAGATGGATTTCGATATTCCAATCGGCAAAAACGGCGATAATTACGACCGTTATTGCATCCGTATGGAAGAAATGCGGCAATCGATCCGCATTATGAAGCAATGCATTACGGAGCTTCGCAAGCCCGAGGGCAGGGGCGCGATATCGTCTTTCGACGGTAAGATTGTGCCGCCCAAGCGCTCCGAGATGAAGCGGTCGATGGAAGCGCTGATCCATCACTTCAAGCTTTACACCGAAGGCTATAAAGTGCCGGCTGGCGAGGTTTACGCTGCCGTTGAAGCGCCGAAGGGCGAGTTCGGCGTCTATCTCGTCTCCGATGGTACCAATAAGCCGTATCGTTGCCGCATCAAGGCTCCGGGTTTTGCGCATCTGCAATCGATGGATTTCATGTGCCGCGGTCATATGTTGGCCGACGTTTCTGCTATTTTGGGCTCGCTCGATATCGTGTTTGGCGAGGTTGACCGCTAATGTCTGTTGTTCTGATCAAAACGGGTGATTGCTAATGTCCGTCCGCCGCCTCGCACCTGACGCTTTGCAACCGCCAAGCTTCGCCTTCACGCCTGAAAATTTGGCGTGGGCTCAGATGATTATTGCGAAATATCCCGCAGGCCGTCAGGCTTCCGCCGTGATCCCGCTGTTGTGGCGCGCGCAAGAGCAGCACCAGTATTGGGTGCCACGCGCGGCCATTGAGTACATTGCCAATATGCTTGGCATGGCGAAAATCCGCGTGATGGAAATCGCAACCTTCTACTCGATGTATAATCTGGAGCCGGTCGGCAAACATTTCATCCAAGTCTGCGGCACGACACCTTGCCGGTTGAATGGGGCTGAAAAGATCATAAAAGTCTGCGAAGAGCGGATTGGCGAGCAGCGTCATGTCTCGGCTGATGGCAATTTCGCTTGGCTCGAGGTGGAATGCCTGGGCTCGTGCTGCAATGCGCCGATGGCCCAGATTAATAATGACTATTATGAAGATTTGACGCCGGAAAACTTCGGCAAGCTTTTGGATGACATGGCGGCTGGCCGTCCCGTGAAGGTTGGTCCGCAAAATAGCCGCAAGGGTTCGGAACCGTTGGGCGGAGCGAAAACGCTGACCGATGCATCGCTCTATGATGGCTCGGTGGTTGGTTCGTGGAAAGCTCGGTTTGAGGCGGATGAAGCCAAGAAAGCCATTGCTGCGGCGGAAGCGGCCAAAGCAGCCGAAGCAGCAAAAGCGTCTGCTGCTGAAGCGGCGAAAGGATAAGACCGATGCTTGCAGATAAAGATCGTATCTTCTCCAATCTCTACGGCTTTCACGGTGCTGACCTGAAGTCGGCGCAGATGCGGGGCAATTGGGATGGCACCAAGATTTTCATCGACAAAGGCCGCGACTGGATCGTCAACGAAATGAAGGCTTCCGGCCTTCGCGGACGTGGCGGCGCAGGCTTTCCGACGGGTCTCAAATGGTCGTTCATGCCGAAGGTCTCTGACGGTCGTCCCCATTATCTCGTCGTGAATGCCGATGAGTCCGAGCCCGGCACATGTAAAGACCGCGAAATTATGCGGCATGACCCGCATCTGCTGGTTGAGGGCTGTTTGCTCGCGTCTTTCGCGATGGGCGCGAATGCCTGCTACATCTATGTGCGCGGTGAATATATCGCTGAGCGGGTTGCGCTTCAGAAGGCCGTTGATGAGGCCTATGAGGCCAAGCTGATCGGCAAGGACAATGTCCATGGCTGGCCGTTTGATCTTTACGTGCATCACGGCGCGGGCGCCTATATTTGCGGTGAAGAAACGGCGCTGCTTGAGAGCCTTGAGGGCAAAAAGGGTCAGCCTCGGTTGAAGCCGCCTTTCCCGGCCAATATGGGACTTTATGGGAATCCAACCACCGTCAACAATGTCGAGTCGATTGCAGTTTCGGGCACGATTTTGCGCCGGGGTGCGGGCTGGTTCTCCTCCATGGGCAATCCGAACAATGTCGGTACCAAGCTGTTCTGCATTTCGGGCCATGTGAACACGCCATGCAATGTAGAAGAAGTGATGGGCATCACCTTCCGCGAATTGATTGAGCGGCATTGTGGCGGCGTGCGCGGCGGGTGGGACAATCTGAAGGCGGTTATTCCGGGCGGTTCGTCGGTGCGCATGGTACCTGCCGAGCAGATTATCGACACGCCGATGGATTTTGACTCGCTCTCGAAACTGCGCTCGGGCCTTGGTACCGCTGCCGTGATCGTGATGGATAAATCGACCGATATTATCCGCGCGATTGCGCGTTTGTCGGCCTTTTACAAGCATGAGAGCTGTGGCCAATGCACGCCGTGCCGCGAAGGCACCGGCTGGATGTGGCGCGTGATGATGCGCATGGCCGAAGGCCGCGCTCAGAAACGCGAAATCGACATGCTTTTGGAAGTGACCAAGCAGGTTGAGGGTCACACGATTTGCGCGTTGGGGGATGCAGCGGCTTGGCCTATTCAGGGGCTTATCGCGCATTTCCGTCATGAAATTGAAGAGCGGATTGATCAATACTCGGCCAATCCGCATTCCGATCCCGTTCGCATGATGGCGGCGGAGTAGGGGGAGAAGATGGTAGACGAACCGGAAAGTCTGATGCTGGTGATGCTGAGACGTATCGAGTCCAAGCTGGATCGCGTGATTGACGATGTTCAAGATTTAAAGGTTCGGATGACGGCGGTTGAGGAGGCGTTGGTTGGTGTCCATCGTCGACTTGATCGTCTAGAGGTTCGCGTTGAACGGATTGAGCGTCGGCTCGATCTCGTCGATGCAGCACATTAAGGACGAAGCGATGAGCAAGATCATCATCGACGGAACAGAGATTGACGTGCCAGCGGACTACACGCTGTTGCAGGCGTGTGAGGCGGCGGGCGCGGAAGTGCCACGGTTTTGCTTCCATGAGCGGCTGTCGATTGCTGGCAATTGCCGCATGTGCCTTGTAGAAGTGAAGGGTGGTCCGCCCAAGCCAACGGCGTCCTGCGCGATGAACGTGCGCGATCTACGTCCAGGCCCGAATGGTGAGCCGCCTGTTGTACTGACCACTTCACCAATGGTGAAAAAAGCACGCGAAGGCGTGATGGAATTTTTGCTGATCAACCATCCGCTCGATTGTCCGATTTGCGATCAGGGTGGCGAGTGCGATTTGCAGGATCAGTCGATGGCCTATGGCATCGACACCTCGCGTTATCAGGAAAACAAGCGCGCGGTGGAAGACAAGCATATCGGCCCGCTGGTGAAGACCACAATGACGCGCTGCATTCAGTGCACGCGCTGCGTTCGGTTCTCGACCGAAGTTGCGGGCGTTACCGATTTGGGCTTGATCGGACGTGGTGAGGACGTGGAAATCACGTCCTATCTCGAAGCGGCGATGACGAGCGAATTGCAGGGCAATATCATTGATCTTTGCCCAGTTGGCGCGCTGACCTCAAAGCCTTACGAGTTCAAGGCGCGGCCTTGGGAATTGACCAAGACGGAATCGATTGACGTGATGGATGCCGTTGGTTCGGCAA
>CANCAR010000076.1 GCA_947374125.1 Hyphomicrobiales bacterium
ACAGGCTTATGGCCGAGGCTATTTTCATAAAACCGGGCGGGTAGCTTTTTAGAACGGTCCACCATTCCAATATTTGTGCCAAAATTGGCACAAAACGTCAAGGTTCATTTCAGACTTGATCGCAAAAAAATGCATAATGCCTTTGGGGCTTGGAAAGCAAAGTGCGGCTCGCCTTTGGGATCGATGTCCCTTTTTCCTTGACCTTTTGCACTGCAGCATGCATAGACGCGGCACAGCGTCGGTTATCGGCACTGGGACTTGCGTGAAGCGTTGATTGGGCTTGGTACTTTTTGCCTGACAACACAGTCCCGCCGACCGCCAGGGCGATTATAGCGCGCCCTTAGACTTTCAACCGGCCTCCCATATCACGCGGGGTGTCCTCCGGCCCATCGGCTCCTTCGGGTGACCTTTGGCCGTGCGAGTCCGACTCCGTCCGCGAACCGATCCGTGATCTACGGACCGGTCAATCCGATTTGGAAAGAGAACCATTGACCCAATTTACCGATCTAAACTTGAACGAAAAACTGCTTCGTGCGCTGAAAGCCGAAGGGTATACCTCGCCAACCCCTATTCAGGCGCAAGCCATCCCCTATTTGACCACTGGCCGCGATTTGCTTGGCATCGCGCAGACCGGAACCGGCAAAACGGCGGCCTTTGCTTTGCCGATCCTTGAAAAGCTAATGAATGATCCAAAGCCAACACCTCGCCGGGGCTGCCGCGCGCTGATCTTGTCCCCAACGCGCGAGCTTGCGGGCCAGATTCACGAGAGTTTCCGCAGCTATGGCAAATTCACCAAGCTGACCAGCGAAGTCGTCTATGGCGGCGTGCCGATTGGCCGCCAGTTCCGCGCGCTTAACAATGGCGTTGACGTTTTGGTGGCAACGCCGGGCCGTTTGCTCGATCTCGTCAACCAGCGTGCTGTGCATCTCGGCGATGTCGAAGTTTTGGTGTTGGACGAGGCCGATCACATGCTCGATCTCGGCTTTATCATTGATATCCGCAAGCTTGTCGGCATGACGCCCTCCAAGCGCCAGACGATGCTGTTCTCCGCCACCATGCCGAAGGACATCGCCGAATTGGCCTCGGCCTTCTTGCGCGATCCGGCACGGGTTGAAGTAACGCCTGTTGCCACCACCGCCGAGCGCGTTGAGCAGCAGATCATCTTCGTCGATACCGCGCACAAGCAAGCCTTGCTGCATAAATTGATGGAAGACCCAACCATTGACCGCGCGCTGGTGTTCACCCGCACCAAGCATGGGGCCGACAAGGTCGTGAAACGGTTGGAAGAAATTGGCGTCCGCGCCAGTGCCATTCATGGCAATAAAAGCCAACCGCAACGCGAACGCGCGCTTGCCGACTTTAAAGCCGGTAAACTGCGCCTCTTGATCGCCACCGATATTGCGGCTCGCGGCATCGATGTCGACAATGTTTCGCATGTCATTAATTTCGATCTGCCGAATATGCCGGAAAGCTATGTCCACCGCATTGGTCGTACGGCACGTGCGGGCGCCACCGGCATCGCGATTTCGTTCTGTGACCGCGAGGAACATAATTTCTTGCGCGCGATTGAACGCACGACACGCCAGCAAATTCCGGTTGTCGAAAATCCGCTTGGCTCGGGCCTCGGCATGCCGCCGCAGCCACGGGTGAAGGGTGCGCCTTCAACTGAAAAGCCGCGCACAACGCGTTCCGGTAAGCCGGTATGGCAGCGTGATCGGCCAGAGAAGAAGCGCTTTGATGGTCCACGCCCTGCTGGTGATGGTTCGTCGGCACCGCGTCGGGATGACCAATCCCGTCCAGCCCAGCACGCCCGCCCTGCCCGGCAGGATACGAACGAACCTCGCCGCTGGAGTTCTGGCACAACCAACCCGACGGCCGAACGCAACGAGAAGCCCGCACGCGAAGGCACCGTGCAGCGCAATCGCCGCTTCGGTCGATAATTAAAGCCAATCGAGGGCCGGGCCGCTTGCTTAAGTGGTCCGGCCTTCCCATTTCAAGGCGATGACACGTCGCCTCTTAAAACCCTTATGGGTTCTCATCGCGCTTCTGTTTTTGTTCGAGGCCTGGCTATGGGATCTCGTTCAACCGCTCATTGCTTGGTGCGTGGCGCGCCTGCCTTGGCAGGCCTTTAAGGCGGCTCTGGCGCGCGGAATTTCGAAATTGCCGTCGGCGGTTGTCGTGTTCGTTTTCGTCCTTCCCGACCTTATTCTATTTCCCGTCAAACTCTTTGCGCTCTGGATCATCGCCAAAGGCGCGGTGGTTGCGGGTACGGTACTGTTTGTCGTCGCCAAGGCATTGGGCCTTGTTACCGCCTTGGTGCTCTTTGAAGTCTGCCGCGACAAGCTGATGGAGCTCAACTGGTTCCGCTGGATCTATGATCAGGTGATCCGAGCAAGGGCGTGGGCCAAAACGCAAATTCAGCCTTTGATGGATCACATCGCCGCCCTGCGCCATCGGATCGCTTTAAGGGTCAAGTCGGTGCTTGGAGACGGTGGTTTCATAACCATGCTGCGCCGATTAAGAGCGACCGTGAAACGGCGTGCAACGCGCCCAAAAGCTTAAGCCGGAAAATGTGAGCCTCACGGCGTTATTGCCGCCCTTCGCGTTGTGGAATGATCTTGACCGTTCAAACCCCTACCCAGCCGGACTTTCCTCTGCTAAACAGCGCGTCATCTTACTGTAACGTTCAGCGCTAGGCAGAAATCCCCATGCAGCCTTTTACCACGCTCACCGGCGTCGCCGCTCCCCTCGACATCATGAATGTCGACACCGACATGATCATCCCGAAGCAATATCTGAAAACGATCAAGCGCACGGGCTTGGGAACGGGCCTGTTCGCTGAGATGCGGTTTAAGGAAGACGGCAGCGAGAACCCCGATTTCGTGCTCAATCAACCCGCCTATCGCAAGGCGCAGGTGTTGGTGGCGGGTGATAATTTCGGGTGTGGCTCATCACGTGAACATGCCCCTTGGGCTTTGCTTGATTTTGGCATCCGTTGCGTGATTTCGACGTCTTTTGCCGATATCTTCTACAATAACTGCTTTAAAAACGGCATTTTACCGATCGTTGTCCCGCAGAGCGACCTTGATAAATTGATGGATGATGCGCGCCGCGGGGCCAATGCAACGCTGACGATTGACCTTGAGGCGCAGGTCATCCGGGGCCCGGATGGCGGAACCGTGAAATTTGATATCGATTCCTTCCGCAAGCATCTTTTGCTCAACGGCCTTGATGATATCGGCCTCACGATGGAGAAGGCTCCAGCCATCGACTCCTACGAGGCAAAGGCTGCAAATTCGCGCCCTTGGCTCTAAAAGCGCCTCTCTAATCCGCCCATTCTTTTCCCTGTTTATAATGAGTTGAACCATGGCTACGCAAAAACTCCTCCTTCTCCCCGGCGACGGCATTGGCCCCGAAGTGATGACGGAGGTGCAAAAGCTGGTTTCGTGGATGAACAAGACCGGCATGGGCTCGTTTGAAACCGAGAGCGATCTGGTAGGCGGTTCAGCCTATGATGCGCACAAAGTCGCCATCACGGATGCTGCCATGAAGCTGGCGCATGAATCAGACGCTGTGGTGTTTGGGGCCGTTGGTGGGCCGAAATGGGACAAGGTGCCCTACGAGGCGCGCCCCGAGGCGGGATTGCTTCGCCTCCGTAAGGAGTTGGAGCTTTTCGCCAATCTTCGCCCGGCCATCTGCTATCCAGCTCTTGCGGATGCTTCATCGCTCAAGCGCGAACTCGTTGAAGGGCTTGATATTGTGATCGTGCGTGAACTCACCGGCGGCGTGTATTTCGGTGAGCCGAAAGAGATCGTCACGCTTGAAAATGGCGAAAAGCGCGCGGTGGATACGCAAGTCTACACAACGCACGAGATTGAGCGCATCGGTCGCGTCGCCTTTGAAATGGCCCGCAAGCGCAAGAACAAGGTCACCTCGTCGGAGAAGCGCAATGTCATGCGCTCGGGCGTGTTGTGGAACGAAGTAATCACCGCTCTGCACAAACGCGAATATCCCGATGTGATGCTGGAGCATCAGTTGGCCGACGCGCTCGGCATGCAGCTGGTGCGATGGCCAAAGCAATTTGACGTGATCGTTACCGATAATCTGTTTGGCGATATGCTGTCTGATGTCGCTGCCATGTTGACGGGTTCGCTTGGCATGTTGCCATCCGCAGCGCTTGGTGCGGAAAGCGAAAAGACGGGCAAGCGCAAGGCGATGTATGAGCCCGTGCATGGCTCGGCGCCTGATATTGCGGGCAAGGGCCTTGCCAATCCAATCGCCATGTTTGGATCATTTGCCATGACGCTGCGCTATTCGTTTGGCATGACGAAAGAAGCCGACATGCTGGAGCGTGCGATTTCCGATGTGCTCGATCAGGGCTTGCGGACGAAGGACATCGCCTCGGCGGGTCAAAACGCCGTCAGCACCACCGAAATGGGTGAGGCGGTTCTCAAGCAGCTGCAGAAACTCGCCGGCTAAGGATAAAACGCCATGACGCTACCGGTAACGCGCGACGATATCTCAGTAGCGTATCGCCGGATTGCATCCAACATTCGGCATACGCCGCTGATGGTGCTTGGGCAAAATTCATTCGGTCTTGGGTGTGATGTCACGCTCAAGCTTGAATTCTTGCAACATGCAGGCTCGTTCAAATCCCGTGGGGCCTTCAATACGCTGCTTTCACATGAATTGACGCAAGCGGGCGTAACGGCCGCATCGGGCGGCAATCATGGCGCCGCTGTCGCCTTCGCAGCGCGTGAGCTTGGTGTAACGGCCAAAATTTTCGTGCCGGAAATCTCCTCCCCCATCAAGATTGCGACCATCCGGAGCTTTGGGGCGGAAGCGGTGGTGGGTGGCGCTCGATACGACGACGCGCAAGCCGCGTGTAATCTTTATGCAGAAGAAAGCGGAGCCTTGCTGGTGCACCCGTTTAATGCTCCCGCAACCTTAGCCGGGCAAGGCACCATCGGGCTGGAATGGGAACAAGATGGTCCTTTGCCAGATACCGTGTTGATCGCGTGCGGCGGTGGCGGCTTGATTGGCGGCATTGCCGCTTGGTGGCAGGGCAAGGTTAAGGTGGTTGGTGTGGAACCCGAAGGCTCACGATGCCTTCACGCCGCACTCGAAGCAGGCGCTCCCGTGCCGGTGGAAGTTAATTCGGTTGCGGGTGACTCGCTCGGTGCCAAACGCGTCGGCCAAATGTCCTTTGATATTGCGAAACAGGCCGTTGATCACGTGGCGCTCGTTACCGATGACGCCATTCGGTCCGCTCAAAAGCAGCTTTGGCGCGATTTCCGGATTATGTCAGAGCCGGGTGGCGCGGCAGCACTGGCGGCGTTGCTCTCTGGCGCGTATAAGCCGTCTAAAGGCGAACGTGTTGGCGTATTGCTCTGCGGCGCGAATGTCGATCCCGCCACCGTTGCCTGATTGCTTCTGAAGGGACACAACAACCGATGTTTCCGCAACGATTGCAGGATGGGTATCGCGCCTTTGTGGAAGGCCGCTTGCCGCGCGAACGCGAACGGTTTGAGGAACTCGCAGCCACCGGTCAAAAGCCTGAAATCATGGTCGTTGGCTGCTGCGACAGCCGCGTTTCGCCTGAGGCGATTTTTGACGCGATACCGGGTGAGCTTTTCGTTGTCCGCAATGTTGCTAATCTGGTGCCGCCCTATGAGACGGGTGGTGAATATCACGGCACCTCGGCGGCGCTTGAATTTGCCGTTCAAGCCTTGCGCGTCAAACATATTGTCGTGCTGGGTCATGGCCGTTGCGGTGGCATCCGCGCGTTTGCCGATGATGAGAGCCAGCCGCTCTCGCCCGGCGACTTTATCGGCAAATGGATTAATCTGGTTGCACCCGCAGCGCGCGAGCTTGGCGGACGCAAACAGGGTGAAACTTTGGATAGTTTCGCAGAACGCTTAGCCTTCGCTTCCATCGGCAAGACGCTTGAAAATTTAATGACGTTTCCCTGCGTGAATATTCTGACTGGACGCGGCAAGCTCCAATTGCATGGCGCGTATTTCGACGTGTTCTCCGGCGCGCTGCGTATCCGTAATCCCGAAACCGGTGCGTTCAGCGCGGCCATCGAGAATATTCCCGGTCGCGTCTCGCTGATGCGGGCTGAGGGCGTTTAAAAGTCGCCAGATACGCTTCGCTCACCCCGTCCACATCACTTGATCAATATGCGGGGCGTGGGTCGCGAGCATCACCAAACGGTCAAAGCCGAGTGCGATACCCGACGTCGGCGGCATAAGGGGCAAAGCCTTTAGCAAATCCTCGTCAATCGGATATCGTTCGCCGTAAATCCGTTCTTTGGCGTCCATATCGGCCTCAAAGCGTCGCCTTTGCTCGGAGGCGTCCGTTAGCTCGCCAAAGGCATTGGCCAGTTCAACGCCGCAGGCAAAGAGTTCAAACCGTTCGGCCACGCGGGGATCAGAGGGCTTCGGCCGCGCGAGTGCTGCTTCCGATATCGGATATTCGCATAAAATCGTTGCCCGACCGATGCCGAGATGGGGGTCGATTTTTTCGACCATGACGCGGCTGAAAATATCGGACCACGTATCATCGTCGGCGGTGCGGATGCCGGATTTGCGGGCGGATTCGGCCAAAATTGCGCGGTTTGGTTCGCCATTGGGCGTGGTTGCTATCAAATCAATCTCCGCATAGCGGGCAAAGGCGTCCGAAACGGTGAGTCGTTCGGGTGGCAAAAAGGGATCAGCCGTCACACCTCTGAAAGAAAGCAGTGTGCTCCCCGCCAGGCGTGTGGCCTCGGCCAGCAAGAAGGCGCAGTCTTCCATCAGTTTTTCATAAGGCTCATTCGCGCGGTACCATTCAAGCATGGTAAATTCGGTCGCGTGCAGCGCCCCGCGCTCGCGGTTACGAAACACGCGGGCGAAGTCGAAAATCTTGGTTTCACCCGCTGCAAGGAGTTTTTTGGCAGCAAACTCGGGCGAGGTGTGCAGATAACGCGTTTCAACACCACCATCAGGCCGCATGACTTGGGTAGAAAGCGCATGAAGATGCGTTTCATTGCCGGGTGAGCGCTGCAATTGCCTGCATTCGACCTCTAAAAACCCCTCGCTCTCAAAAAAATGTCGAAAAGCCGATTTAATTCTACCGCGAGCCAGCAAAGCGGGGCGCCGGTCGGCGTGGTTGTCGGGCTCCCACCAGCGGCGGTTTTCGTCCATTTGAATTCCTATCTCAGTCAAGGCTCTAGCGCATTTCTGCCAAGTGTGAGAAAAGCGCCGCAGTTCATTTCATGTTGCCGGTTTAACCGGTCCATCGTAATCGGGAAAATAACCGTGCAAGTCATCGCCAGTTCGCTTCGTAAAGGCAATATCGTTGAGAAAGACAACCAGCTTTATGTCATCTTAAGCGCCGAAAACATCCATCCCGGCAAGGGCACGCCTGTTACCCAGCTCGCGATGCGTCGCATTAGCGATGGCGTGAAGATCGCGGAGCGCTACCGCACGACCGAATCGGTTGAGCGTGCTTTCGTGGAAGATCGTGATTTCAACTATCTGTATGAAGACGCCGATGGCTTCAATTTCATGAACAATGAAACCTTCGAGCAGCTCTCGGTGCCAAAAGACGTGGTGGGTGACCAGTCGGTCTATCTGCAAGAAAACATGAAATGCGTGCTTTCCACCTATGAAGGCCGCTGCGTGTCGATCATCCTGCCGCCGCGTGTGACGCTCGAAATTATGGAAACCGAGCCGACGGTAAAAGGCCAGACGGCATCGTCTTCCTATAAGCCCGCCATTCTTTCAAACGGCGCACGCACGATGGTGCCCCCGCATATCGCAACCGGTACGCGCGTCGTTATTCAGACGGAAGACGGCTCGTATGTTGAGCGTGCCAAGGACTAATTCGTTTTAAGGGACATCTGATATGCGCGCTGTTCTTGATATCGTTTTGATTGCGTTGAACCTCTATACTTGGGCCGTCATCGGATCGGCCTTGTTAAGCTGGCTTATCGCGTTCAACGTCGTGAACATGCGCAATGATGTGGTGCGCGCGGTAGCGATGGGTCTGTACCAGATTACCGAGCCAGCGCTCCGCCCGATCCGGCGTATCTTGCCGAACCTCGGTACGATGGATATCTCGCCTATTATCCTGCTTTTGCTCATCATGCTCGTTGAACGCGTGATCCAGATGTATATTTACCCCAACGTTTTCTAATGTCCGCCACACCGTGGACATTAACCGTTGACGGGCTTTTGCTCACGGTTCGTTTAACGCCCAAAGGTGGGCGCGATTCGATTGATGGCATTGAAACGCTCTCGGATGGGCGTACGGCGCTCAAAGCGCGCGTCAGGGCCTTGCCTGAAGATGGCGAGGCCAATGCGGCGTTGGTTAAGTTGATTGCCAAAACCGTTGGCGTATCCGCATCGCGGGTATCGCTTCAATCGGGCCATACATCGCGGTTAAAAGTGCTGAAGATTGAGAGTAACGGGGCCGAGATTGCAGCGATGATTGCGGCTTTTTAGACGCGGTGGTAAGTTGATAGCCGTCGATTGCGGGGCTGTTGGAGCGAGAGCATGGCATCAGGACTTATGATTGGCGATCATTTTGAGGCGTTCATCGATAGTCTCGTTTCCAGCGGGCGGTATTCGTCCGTCGACGAGGTGATGCGGGATAGTCTCCGGCTTCTGGAAGAGCGCGAAAAATCCTATCCATCAAAACTTGCCGCCTTGCGTGCCGATATCGCGGAAGGGCTGAATAGCGAGCCTAGTGAAGCCTTAGACATGTCGGAAATAAAGTCTGCCGCGCGCGCTCTGCACGCCTGTCATGCCAAATAAGATTCGACGGAGCCCACGCGTCCGTCTCGATTTGATCGATATTTGGACCTATATCGCGCAAGATAATCCAGACGCCGCCGATGGTCTATTAGATCGCTTCGAAGAGGTCATGGGCAGGCTTGCAGAACGGCCTGTAATGGGGCGCAAACGGCCTGAATTGGGGGAAGCGCTGCGGAGCTTTCCGATCAGAAATTATGTTATTTTCTATCTACCAAACGATGAAGGTGTTGAAATCATAAGGGTCTTAAGTGGGTATCGCGATATTGACGCTCACGATGTTACGGACGAAAACCCATGATCCGCCTCGCCCCCGGCGCAGCCCTTGAAGAGAGCGAATTGATCGAGAGTTTCGTCCGCGCCTCAGGCCCGGGCGGGCAGAATGTGAATAAGGTCGCAACCGCCGTTGAATTGCGGTTTGATATCCGCAATGCACCATCGATTGACGAGGATATCAAGGCGAGGCTTGAAAAGCTCGCGGGTCAACGGCTGACCTTGGACGGCGTCGTCATCATCTTCGCGCAAAAGCACCGGACACAGGAGATGAACCGGGCGGATGCGCGGGAGCGGTTGTTCGAATTGATCCGGAAGGCCGCCAAGCGACCCATTATCCGGCGACCGACGCGGCCCACTTTGGCCTCCAAAAAGCGTCGGGTGGAATCGAAAGTGAAGCGGGGCGGCCTTAAGGGTTTGCGTGGCAAACCAACAAATGATGACTAAAACTGCGGCATATTGCGCCTAAGACCATTGTCGCGGGTCATGCTGCATTGCAAAAGAGGCCGAATTTCGCTAGAAGCGGGAACAATTCAGAAACGGCATCGCCGTTTTCCCAGCATCGAGAGACAATCACGATGACAGACACCAAGCCACGCCCCCTTTCACCCCATCTCAGCATCTATAAACCAACCATCACGATGACGATGTCGATTGTGCACCGGATCACCGGCGTCGCCCTTTATGCGGGAACTGTTTTGCTGGCCATCTGGTTGGCAGCTGCCGCCAGTGGTGCAGAGACCTTTGCGCCCGTTCAGCATTTCATGGCGAGCCCTTTCGGGCGCATCATTTTGCTCGGCTATACGTGGGCGATTATTCATCATGCACTGGGCGGAATTCGGCATTTCATTTGGGATACCGGCGCAGGGCTTGGCCCAGAACGCATGATGTTGGCCCGCCTGACGCTGATTGGCTCGCTTGTGATCACGGTGGGGCTCTGGGCCTTAGGCTACGCAGTAAGGTAATCGGATTATGACTTCGACATCGACGATGAAAACCCCCATGAAGCGCGTTCGCGGACTTGGTTCTGCGCGCTCCGGTACGGAGCATTTCTGGCGGCAGCGCTTAACGGCCTTGGCCAATATTCCCCTTACCATCGGCTTTCTGTGCGTGGTCTATGCGACGCTCGGCAAAGACGCGGATGCGGCACGCGCTGTCCTTTCCCGCCCCTTCGATGCGTTCATTGTCGGCCTTTTTGTGATTTCCGGCGTCATCCATATGAAAATTGGGATGCAGGTGATTATTGAAGATTATATCCATGGTGAGGGCTCAAAAATCATCGCTTTGGCGTTGAATACCTTGTTCTCGTTGGCCGTTGGTGCGGCGTGTGTGTTTGCCGTCCTTAAATTGACGTTTGGAGCTTAAAAATGGCTACTTCTTCCCCGGCTCAAAACGGCAAGGCTTATCCGATCACCGACCATTCTTTCGATGTCGTTGTCGTAGGTGCCGGTGGCGCGGGCCTTCGAGCCGCTGTTGGTTGCGCGCAAGCGGGCCTGCGTACAGCGTGTATCTCGAAGGTATTCCCAACCCGCTCCCATACGGTGGCGGCGCAAGGTGGTATTTCGGCGGCACTCGGCAATATGGGGCGCGATGATTGGCGCTGGCATATGTATGACACGGTGAAGGGTTCCGATTGGCTGGGCGACCAGGATGCGATTGAATATCTCTGCCGCAACGCGCCTGAGGCCGTCTATGAGCTGGAGCATTGGGGCGTACCGTTTTCGCGCACCGAAGAAGGCAAGATCTATCAGCGCCCCTTCGGCGGCATGACGACCGAATTTGGTAAAGGTACAGCACAGCGTACCTGCGCGGCGGCTGACCGCACGGGCCACGCGATTTTGCACACGCTGTATGGGCAGGCTTTGCGCTCGAAGACGGAGTTCTTCATCGAATATTTCGCGCTTGATCTGATCATGAGCGAGGAAGGCCGTTGCGTTGGCATTATGGCGCTTAAGATGGATGATGGCACGATCCATCGTTTCCGCGCGTCGGAAATCATTTTGGCGACCGGCGGCTATGGCCGCGCCTATTTCTCTGCCACTTCCGCCCATACCTGCACGGGAGACGGCAATGCGATGGTGCTCCGCGCCGGCCTGCCGCTGCAAGACATGGAATTCGTGCAGTTCCACCCCACCGGCATTTATGGGGCGGGTTGCTTGATTACCGAAGGCTCGCGTGGAGAAGGCGGCTATCTCACCAATTCCGAAGGCGAGCGCTTCATGGAGCGCTATGCGCCATCTGCCAAAGACCTTGCCTCACGGGACGTCGTTTCGCGCGCCATGACGATGGAAATTCGTGAAGGCCGTGGCGTTGGCAAGCAGAAGGATCATATCTATCTGCATCTCGACCATCTCGATCCGAAGATTTTGGCTGAACGGCTTCCGGGCATCTCCGAAAGTGCCAAGATTTTCGCGGGCGTTGATGTGACGAAGGAGCCGATACCTGTGCTCCCGACCGTGCATTACAATATGGGCGGTATCCCAACCAATTATCACGGCGAAGTGTTGACGTTGAAGAACGGTAATGCCGACACCATCGTCCCCGGCTTGATGGCGATTGGCGAGGCGGCTTGCGTCTCGGTGCATGGCGCGAACCGTTTGGGCTCGAACTCGCTGATTGATCTCGTGGTGTTTGGCCGCGCCGCTGGCCAGCGTGCTGCAGAGCTCGTTACACCCGGCGAAAAGCAGCAGGAACTTGCTGCTG
>CANCAR010000077.1 GCA_947374125.1 Hyphomicrobiales bacterium
CTGGATTTCTCCATTTGATCCGACCGATATGATCGGCGACTCTTGGGCAGATGCCGATGCAGAGCATTGGTTGGGGCTGGACAATCTTGGTCGCGATATTTTGAGCAGGCTTATTGACGGCGCGCGGCTATCGATCGGGCTTGCCTTGATGATCACCCTGCTGTCGTTTTCAATCGGTATCATGGCGGGATTTACGGCGGCGGTTGCTGGCAAATGGGTCGACATCATCTTGTCGCGTATTGTTGACCTATTGCTGTCGCTACCGACGTTGATCTTCGCATTTGTCGTGCTTTCCGTGCTCGGAACCGATATTCCGGTGCTCGTTGTGACGTTGGCTGTACTCGACTCCACCCGCGTCTTTCGGCTTTCGCGGTCGGTTGCTGTGAATATCAACGCCCTTGATTTTGTCGAGGCGGCAAAGCTGAGAGGCGAAGGGTTGTGGTGGATCATCCGCAAGGAAATCTTGCCCAATGCCGTGCCACCGCTTGTGGCTGAATTCGGTCTTCGTTTTTCATTCGCGTTCTTGTTTATCGCGGCTCTGAGCTTTTTGGGGATTGGTGTGCAGCCCCCGGATGCGGATTGGGGCTCGATGGTGCGCGATTATCGCGACATGATTAGCCTAGATGGCATGCAGCCCCTTTACCCAGCAGGCGCCATCGCGATCCTGACCATCGGCATCAATTTCGTGGTTGATTGGATTTTAGCCGTGCATTCTAATTCGACGACGACGGAGCCCTAAGGTGGCCAATCAAGACCTCATTCTCAATGTCGAACATCTTGCGGTCGAGGTCCCGTCGGGAGCGCGTATTGTTGACGACGTTTCCTTCGAATTGAAGCGGGGCGAAGTTCTCGGCCTCATCGGGGAATCTGGCGCGGGCAAGTCAACGATAGGACTTGCGGCTTTGCATTATGGCCGCGGTGCCTGCCGCATCGCTGGTGGCTCAATCGTGCTAGATGGCCAAGATCTGCGCCAGCTCGATCCCGCGGCATGCCGTACGATCCGTGGTCGCCGCGTCGCCTATATTGCGCAAAGTGCTGCTGCTGCGTTCAATCCAGCTATTCGGATCATTGATCAGGTCACCGAAGGGCCTTTATGGCACGGCCTCATGAACGAGAGCGAGGCACGTGCTTGGGCGCTTGAACTTTTTCGTGCGCTCGATTTGCCAAACCCGGATAATTTCGGCGAGCGCTATCCACATCAGGTTTCTGGTGGGCAGCTTCAGCGGGCGATGGCAGCCATGGCGATGTCATGTCGGCCAGACATTCTGGTGCTGGATGAGCCCACCACGGCGCTGGATGTGACGACACAGATTGAAGTGCTCGCTTTGCTCAAAAAACTAATCCGTGATTTCAACACCGCGGCACTCTACATTACCCATGACCTCGCGGTGGTGGCCCAAGTGGCTGACCGCATCATGGTGCTGCGGCATGGCAAAATGGTGGAAATGGGCGAGACATCGCAAATTCTGCTCGCACCAAAAATGGACTATACGCGCGCGCTGGTCGCCGAGCGAAAATCTGCCGATAAACTCTCGGTAATTTCATCTGAAAAAAGCGACAAACCGGCGCTTGAAGCAACCGGCGTTACCGGCATTTACGGCACGTTTACGGCCGTCAAAAACGTATCTATCTCGGTTGCGCGTGGGGAAACGGTTGCCGTTGTTGGCGAGTCTGGCTCAGGCAAGAGTTCGCTTGCCCGGCTGATTGTAGGCCTGCTGCCTCGCACCACGGGCGATGTTCGACTACATGGCGAGGTGCTCGCACCTGCACTCAAAAACCGTAACCGCGATATTTTGCGCAAAGTTCAATTGATCTATCAGCAACCCGATGTAGCGCTCAATCCGCGCCAGACGATTGGTGAAATCATCGGCCGCCCGGTTGCATTTTATTTTAATCGGTCGCCGGAGCAGGTGAAAGCCCGCGTTGCTGAACTGCTCAGACTGGTGGGACTACCCGAAGATTATGCGGACAGGCTTTCGACGGCGCTTTCAGGTGGCCAGAAGCAGCGTATCTGTATCGCCCGCGCCCTTGCTGCCGAGCCGGACATCATCATTTGCGACGAGCCAACATCGGCGCTTGACCAATTGGTAGCGGACGAGATTTTGAAACTGCTTAAGAAATTGCAGGATGATTTAGGCGTCGGCTATCTGTTTATCACGCATGATTTAGGCATCGTGCGCCGCATTGCTCACCGTACCGCAGTGATGCTGAAGGGCGAGATCATCGCGCAGGGTCCTACGGCGGAAATCTTCGCGCCACCGTTTCATCCCTATACCGAAAAGCTGCTCTCCTCGGTTCCGGAGATGCGCACAGATTGGCTCGATGACGTATTGGCCAAGCGGATGGCAAAAGCTGGATAAAACGACGAAAGTTTATGGATTTTTGATCATCCGAAAATCGGCGTGCTTACATTCAATTTTACGACCTACGCTCGAACAAGAAGTCAAACGGCAATGTCCGAATTGCCTTTTTCGGCTGGGGTACAGGCTAAGAGCGATCAGTTGAAATAACTCGTAACAATCGGCGCTGTACGGCTATATTCGAGACCGTCCAACGCCGCTAATCTTCATCTTTGATGCCTCGTTCGGCTTATTTGCGCCGTTTGACCAACAGTGGAATATTGAAAACGCTGAGGAGGCTTCACCCCCGCTTTGGGAGGGTTGGAATACCGGTCCCCGACGACTCGCCAGTCGAACGATCGACACCAGAGGTTGGAAAGATTGTTGCGCCTGATGTTAAAACGCGCAAACCGAAAAATTTTGAAAATGGTGTGCCGTTGCTCATAAGCTTAGGCCAACCCTGTACCTGCGCGTCCCAGCCACGCTCATTGATCAAGGAGGGGAAGCGGAAGAAAGCGGAAAACGGTGTGGCAACGGAAGTGAGTTCCGGCATGCGGAAAAAGCGGGAGAACGGACGATCCGTCTTCGCCAACATTGGTAAACCAAAAAACGAGGAAAAGCTTTGATCAGAGCGCAACAGTTTTGGAATACCGAAGATCGTCTTATCGGACGAAGGCTGACGCCAGATCGAAGGCCAACCCAACCGATCAGAAATAAGCATTGAGGATTTGGTCACCGTCGGCGTATTCAAAAAGGACGAAAGCGGCGTTGAGCTTTTCAGAAGAACAGGCATACCGAAAAAGGTCGAGAACGGCGTGCCGCTCGGAAACGTGGTGACATGGTATTGTTTACGTTGGATCGGATCGGCTTCGGGGCCATGTTTTTCCATGATGGTGGTTGCTTTAATCGCCTCCCCCCACATGGCATTAACCGCAACGACTGACTGCCCCTTTTTAACCGATGCAATCAATGAAGGGACCTCGCCAGCTGGCACATTTAAACGCGCAATCCGATCCTCGACCGAAAGGTTAGGCTCGGCTGGATCGTTCTCGACGGTTGAGACCAGCATCACATGACTTTTATCAAAATGCTTTTTGTGAAGCTCGTTCACCGTGCTAACGGCGTCACCGTAGTTTGCATAAATCCGCGTAATAAGTGTGCTCATGACGTTAAAGCCTGTCTGTTAGCATTGAGATCGATCGACGAAAGGTTCGCGCTTTTTGAAGTTTTTGGCACCGTAATAAGACGTGCGAATTTGCGATATAATGGCCATTCTGGCAAGCCCACCCGATCGCGAGGCAAGCAATTTTTGTTTGAAGCATAAAGCAACGCCTTTGACGTCTCAAAATCAACAAAAAGGCAAGAAGGCATTGCCGGGAATGCAATTTGAAGGTTATCTTTCACCAAATTCCGTCCATCATGATTTTGGCTGGGTGCTAACATGCCGATCAACCCATTTATTCTATTGCCCTTGGGAACTATGGCTCTTGGCGTTGTTCTCCTCGCACGCCTTTGGCAGGGTAAACGAAAGCCAGTTCTTGTCGGACTGCATCTCTTGTTTGGATTCGGAACCCTTGAGATGGTTGTTATCATGCTCAAAGGATGGCCGATTGGAGAGGCCACACCTGCTGGTGATTTCGGCAATATTGCTGCGGGTCTTTTAGCGCTCGCCGCATTTTTCGGTTTGCTGTCACCGGTGCTTAGAAGTGGCTCGCGGATTAAGTCCAATGCGATGCTCATAGCCCATGGCAGCGCAGGTCTTGCAGGCGTTCTTTTATGCATTGCCTGGATGTCCAAGTCCTTCGGATAAGTGCGTTTGAGACGTAAATTTCGCTAAGGCAACGCATCACCGCGCGGCGCAGGGGTTCGTTTGTTTGGTCCGATGAGAGGGGCCATCGCCACAAGCGTCCATACCAGCAAAACGACTTCCAGCGCGTAAACAGACATGTATCCGGTTGCAGGCCCAAAATTCCCTTGATTTGGCAAATTCGCGACGATGTCCCGAAGAATGCCGCCAATGGCAATGGCGAGACCGGCGGCGACCGCCTGCGATGCGCCCCATGCTCCAAGAGCAAGGCCTACTTGGTCGCGTGGTGCTAAATTCATTGTAGCCGTTAAAGTGCCATGCCCAAAAAGACCTGCGCCAAACCCCACCATCAATGTACCCACTGCAAAAAGCACGGGTTCATTGAAGGGTGAAGCGGATATTACCAAAATAAAAGCGGGGATTCCCGCTAATGCGCCATAGCTCGCCATACGAAACGGATCGGCTCCACGGGCTAAAACACGCGACGCCAGCGCAAGGCCGATAAGTCCACCGCCTGCAAGTGTTGCCGTGAGACTTGTCGTCGCCCCAACGCTCAAATGAAGGATTTGTCCACCGTATGGCTCCAGCAAAACATCGGCCATACTGAACCCCATGGTGCCGAAGCCGACCGACACAAGTCGCCTTACCGCGTTACCACCTTCAGCAAACGAATTCCAAGATTCCCGAAATGAAGGTTGTCGCTTGGCCGGATTTCGTCGGACGGCGTGACGCCCCTCTTGCTTCCACGCAGCGATGCTGTTGAGCACAAGGGTAATCACGGCACAGCCTTGGATAACTTGGATCAGACGTAACGGGCTGAAATTCGCTAACGCCGCACCAAAGGTAACAGCGCTGACGATCATGCCGAGCAACAGCATCACATACATCAAGCCAACGACTTTGGGCTGCGATTCGGTTGGTGCTAGATCGGTCGCAAGTGCTAGTCCAATCGTTTGGACGGTATGCAAGCCCGCGCCCACCAGTAAGAAGGCAATACCTGCGCCGAGATGGCCAACCCAAAGGGGATACCGGGCGGATTCTCCTCCCCCTGATAAGACCAGCAAGGCAAAGGGCATGATTGCAAGGCCACCAAATTGCACCATGGTGCCGCGAAAAATGAAGGGGACCCGTCGCCAGCCAAGGGCCGATTCATGGACGTCGGATTTAAAGCCAATCAGCGCGCGGAAGGGCGCAAACAAGAGTGGCAGCGAAATCATGATGCCGACCAGCGAGGCAGGTACATCCAGTTCGACGATCATAACACGGTTTAAAGTGCCAACCAGCAGGACGAGCGCCATACCAACGGTGACTTGGAAAAGGGATAGACGCAGCAAACGGCTAAGGGGAAGGTCAGGCGTTGCAACATCGGCAAACGGGAGAAAGCGAGGGCCGAGCTGTGCCCATGTTTGCATAAATTTCAGGCTGACGCGATTCATGGTGAGAGCCAGTTCTTTTCCGCCACATCTCATTTTTGTTTGAAAGGGCCGGAATCTGGTGATCCCGACCCTTTGTTTCGCACATAATCTCGGACTATTAGCCCAAGATAACGACGTTCTGCGGAGCCACGGCGGCAGGAACCGTCGTCTGGATCTCCATCGAGACCTTCTTGTGGCCACCTTCTAAGAAGGCAGGGAACCACGTCGTGTGGGTCAAGATTGAGTAATGCACAATCAACGACACAACGGCGACGGCACCCAGAAATATTGGAATGCCCACGGTTGGCCTGACTACTGTCCACATTCTTCCTTGGTTCATGTCCGATCTCCCTTAGTGAAGCCAGGGTGAATAAACATAAGCAAGAAAATGCGCGAACAGAGCGATGGCGCCGAATACACGGGTACCATCGATCATGTGCTTATGCAGTTCCTCCGATTCCGCGTGTGTTAGGCCGGTTGGCCAAACGCGGTTTGCATTGTCGCTCATATCGCTACCTCCATGGAGTAATGCGATCAGTCTCGTGCTGAACCCGCACGCGGGTTGCTAAACGGGAACCTTCCGGGCTTAGCCCAACCGACTCCCTTTTTGCTGTCGTACGTCGACAAGTGTAATGTTATTATGACGTTTTATGTTGTCAACTTATTTTGACAAAATTGACGCGGGTATGACGAAGGCGGCGACGAAAAGCGGAACGCGCGGGCGAAGATGCCCGACACGAGCGACATGATGGCGAGTGGTCATTTTCTGCAAAATGCATCTATTTTAAGCTAACCGTGCCGGTCTCCCTGCGCTAAAGCTTCGGGCGACACTCCTACGCCCAATACCAAGTGGTCGTCGGGTGGGCCACCTAAGGGTGGCCTGCCACCCGAAGCCCTCTTGGGGGCGTAGGGTGGCGGAGAGGGTGTCCGTCACAAAGCCGTTTTTCCTCATTCGCTATCGTTCAAGATAAGCCGTCCTAGCTATTGATAATACACGATATTTATTTTATACCGTTCTTATGCGTTCGCGTTAAGCCGCGTTTTAGATTAGGGACGATATTAGGGACGATTAGGGACGGTACAGGCCATGGCACTTGGAAAACTAACGGCACGCCAAGTTGAAACGCTCAAAAAGGCCGGGCGGCACTCGGACGGTGGCGGGCTTTACCTTCACGTCAAATCGTCGGGTGGCAAATCGTGGGCATTCATCTCGGTGGCGAACGGCAAACGGCGTGAAATCGGACTAGGTCCGCTTGCATCTGTTCCTCTTGCCGAAGCGCGGCGCAAGGCTCAGGAAGCGCGAGAAGCCATTGCGCGGGGGGCTGATCCTCTTGTGGTGTTGCGCCCTCAGGAAGCCGTTACAATACCGACGTTCGGACAGGTTGCCGATGATTTGATCACGTCAATGGAGACCAATTGGCGGAACCCGAAACACAGAGATCAATGGCGCGTGACGCTCGGAACAGTGCCTTACAACCTTGCAAAGGTGAGGATAGATAAAAAGGCTCATTCAGCTCATGTCAAAGCTTTAAACGCTTTGCGAGCAGCGCCGGTCGACGCAATCGACACGCCACAAGTGCTAGCCGTTTTGAAACCGCTTTGGCTAACAGCGCCGGAAACGGCTTCCCGATTGCGCGGCCGTATCGAGGCGGTGCTAGACGCTGCAAAGGCCGGGAAGCATCGCACAGGCGACAACCCGGCGGCGTGGCGGGGACACCTGCAAAGCTTGCTACCGAAGCGGGCAAAGCTCACACGCGGCCATCATGCCGCCATGCCGTTCGAAGCCCTGCCCGAATTTATGGAGCGATTGCGGGGGCGCGATAGCGTCTCAGCGCGGTGTTTAGAGTTTTTGATCCTAACCGCCTCACGATCCGGTGAAGCATTGGGGGCGCGGTGGAATGAGTTCGATTTAGATCAAGCGATATGGACGATTCCGGCTAATCGGATGAAAGCAGCAAAGGAGCATAGGGTTCCCCTGCCTGATAGGGCGCTCGCCATCGTCAAGGCACTTTACGAAACGAATGTGTCGGAATTTGTATTCGCAGGGCGCGGAAAACAAGCTCTTTCGAGTATGGCAATGGCGATGCTCTTACGTGACCTTGCGCCGGGTGTGACGGTTCACGGGATGCGAAGCGCTTTTCGAGATTGGTGCGGTGAGGCAACCAACTTCCCGCGTGACGTTGCTGAACAGGCTCTTGCCCATGCGGTCGGTGACGAAACGGAACGGGCTTACCGACGCGGGGACGCGCTCGAAAAGCGCCGGGCAATGATGGCTCAATGGCAAAACTGGTGCGATGGCAGACCGGTGGCAAAGGTCATTCAACTGTCACGGCGTCGGAAGGTGTCGGCATGAGCCTCAGATCACTTCCGGCAGGATCGGCAAACCCATCGGGCCGGATTGATGGATATCACGTCGAACAGGCGGCGGAGTGTTTGCCGGAGCAGCATCGGGCTAATGCGAAATTCTGGATATCGCACTATCTCGAAACTCACCTCAGGGCCGTTGATGAGCTACGCGGACACAACGCGACGATCAAAAAACAGGCGAAGGCAATATCGAAAGTGGTGGCGGCGCTCAGGGGCGCAATGGGTAAGGCGGGGCCGGAAACGGTCGGCACGATGGCGATTGCTCACGGTAAAACCACTTCGCCTGACCTAGGCGGCGTTGCGGTGAAAGCGGCTGAAAAATTCGAGATCAATTGGCAGGATACCGAAGTTTTTTTGCAAGCGATGGCAAGGGCGGCGGATCGGGTATCGAGCGAGTTGCCTTCTCAAAGCCGGGCCGACTCAATGCGCGAACTTGTGGGACGGCTTGCCGAAATTTGGCAGAGCACAACCGGCACGAAACCAACACATTATGGAGCAGCTCTTAGCCTAGACAGCGTGTCTGCGTCTGGCTTCACCGATTTTTGCGACAGGGCATTACTGGCATTACCAGACGGTTATGAGAGCGGCAAACAGGCAGCGTTGAATGGCTTGCCAAAGGTCGTAAGGAGTTGGGGAAACTAGCAAAAATAGGCTTTTCGCATTTTTCGTCAAAAGCCTTGCTTCGCTTAAATCATCGCGTTCGGACAGATTCAAATCATTATCAACTGATTTGGATTTAAGACATGCAAAACGAACCCCTCGCCTATCGCGTTAATGACTTCCTCAAGAGCGTTGGTCTCGGACGGACAGCATTTTATGCCCTCGTGAAGCAAGGCAAAATTCGGACGATTATGATCGGCGGTCGTCGTCTTGTGCCCCGTTCCGAAGCGCTTCGCCTTGTCGGTGACGAACCGAAAGCCGCATGAACCATGGCGACATGCGAAAACCCCGCCGGGTTGCCATCGGTCATGGCGAGCGGCGGGGCTGATTACGATTTGCGATTTGCGATTGAAAATCAGACAGTTGACGGGAATTTTGATAGCGCCGTGGTAAGTTGCTGTCAAGATGTTTGGCAGGATCGGATAGGCGAGAACGGGATAGGTGGCGACGAATTGGCCTTCACCTATGCCGAGTTAAAAATTCCAAAGCAGGCGCAAATCGACGCTTTGATTGCGCTTGGAATTGAACCGGCGGCGATGATCCGCGATTGGCGGGGGCTTTGGTCGGATATTCGAACTTCGCTTGTAGAGTGGCAGGGGAATCGCTTCGAATTTTCGCTAGATGGCCGTCCGGCTTTGATCGTGAAGGCCTTCGATGAAGCAGGTGATTTGATCGACCTTTGCGCCTTTGACAGTAAGGGCCGGATCGGAACATGGCTTGGCAATGCCTCGGTTTTGGGTGGTGAGAACGTCTTAAGCCCTCGCATGGCAGATAGCTTGACGGTCCATAAAACCGGATTTGATTGGTTGAAAGACTACAGGCGCGGGGTTGTCATCGTCAGTCCGACGCGGGCGCGTGTTGCCTTAGAATGCTGCGGGCCTCTTGTGGCGGCCGATTTTGGCCATGCGAGAGAGTTGCGGGCAATGCTTCGCCACGAACCGCGTGTGATCGTCGCTCAGAATCGGAGGGCCGCGGCATGAATGAAGACTATCAAGCGCCGGGCGAGCCGATGACGCCTCGTAAAGACTTCCCGTTGCAATTCATCGGAGGGATTAAGGCGGATTATGCAAATCAATGGCTTGTGAAGGGGGTATTACCGAAAACAGGGCTTGCGGTGGTCTATGGCAGTCCGGGCTCGGGCAAGAGCTTTGCCGTGCTCAGTATGGCCTTGCACGTTGCCAGCGGGCAAGCTTTCGCTGGATGTAAGATCAAGCGCGGCGGGGTGGTCTATATCTCAGCCGAGGCCGGTGAGGGCTTCAAGAGGCGCGTTATAGCAGCGCGTGACGCTTTGCAGCTACCCCATGAAACACCGTTCGCGTTGGTCACGGTTGCGCCGGATTTGGGAAAGGCCGATGGCGATGCAGCGGCGCTCATTTCAGCTATTTATGATCAGTCTGATAAGGCCGGGTGGCGTGCTGATTTGATCGTGATCGATACAGCGGCTCGGGTTATTCCGGGGCTGGATGAAAACAGCTCGAAGGATATGGGAGCGCTTATTCAAAATTGCGATAAAATCGCAAAAGAGCTCGGCGCGCTCGTTGCTCTTGTCCATCATTCCGGCAAGGTCGCGGAAAGCGGGATGCGCGGATCGTCCGCCTTGTTGGGTGCGGCTGATGCGGTGATCGGTATTTCATCGGATGAAACCGGCTTAAGAACAGCACGGATCGAAAAACAAAAGGACGGGGAGGACGGGCAAGTTTTTTCCTTCCGGCTTAAGTCCGTGACGCTTGGTGCGGATGAGGATGGCGATCCGGTCTCGACCTGCATCCTTTCTGATGTAACCGACTTGAAACGGGCGGAACCTACCAAGCGCAAAACCGGTCCGGCGGTTCCGGCGTCGCTTCGGTTATGGCTTGATATTTTCGACCAAACGCTTGCGGATGTTGGCAAGATGGCGAGGCCTTTTGCCGATGGTCCAGAGGTCAAGACGATTGACCGTGAGAGCATGAGAGAGGCGTTTTATCAGCGTCGCGGAGACGATACTTCGGAAGCAAAAAAGAAAGCTTTCAACCGGGGGCTTAATGCCGTCCTAGATCAAAAGATCATCATTGCAACCGATGGTGAGAAAGGGGTGCTGTTATGGCGAGCATAACCCCTCAATTTACCCCTTACCTTAGATCGGGACAAAGCGGGACAATTCGGGACATGTCCCGTTCTGTCACGGTGCGGGACAGCGGGACAAAGCGGGACACCCCTAAAGGGGTGATGTCCCGTCTGTCCCGTCCCTGTCCCCCTAGCAGTCCGGCGCTGTCCCGATGACCTTAAGTGACCAACAGATAAGAGCACTCCTTAAGCTCACCAATCCTGCTTTGCATGGCGGATCGGAACTCAGCGTGAGGGCAACGGCGTTTCTTGAAAGACTCTTGATCGAAAGCAAGCGACCTAAGCAGCGGCGCAAATCTACCCGTAAAATACGAGGCGGATATTCAGGCGGGGCGGATCGGGCGGTCTATTCGCTTCCCGATGATCCGCTTCCCGAAATCATGATGGCGGGGTGACGATATGGAAACGATCATAGCCTTCGATCCCGGCCTTAGCGGGGCGGTGGCATTTCTATCGGAAGCCGGTGAGCTTCTTGATTGCCGCGATTTGCCGACGATAGGCGAAAAGACTCAGCGGCGCGTGGATGCTGCAAATTTGGCGACGCTGATCCGGGCTCACCTGCCAGCAAGGGCGGTGATCGAACAGGTGGGAGCAATGCCGGGCAATGGGGTTTCGTCGATGTTCCGCTTTGGGCAGAGCGTCGGCACGATTGCAGGCGTTGTCGGTGCACTGGCAATCCCGGTGACGTGGGTAAGCCCTGCCAAGTGGAAACGCGAAGCGGGCCTAGACGCAACGGCGGAACGATCAAGAGGCCGTGCAATCGAGACATGGCCGAACCAAGCGGGTCTCTTTGCACGAAAGAAAGACCACAACAGGGCAGAAGCTGCATTGCTCGCACTATGGGCTTTGGATAGCTTCAAATCTTCAATTAGGAAGCCACAGGCGGCAACTATAGAGGCGTCGGCTAGGGTTGAGGCAAAAGACACAGAGCAAGCCTCTTTGGGCTTCCTAGAGGCTTCCTAGGGGGGGGTACCCGTCAAAAGGTACTTCCCGGGGGGTGGG
>CANCAR010000078.1 GCA_947374125.1 Hyphomicrobiales bacterium
AGCCAAGTTCACCGAGCACAAGCCGGATAAACCGCGATTTTGGACAAAAAGCTGAATGATACAAAGTGGCCATAAGGCGCGTCGGTCCCGTAACCAAAATCTAAAACATGCCGCAAATACAACGGCTTACGCACGAAGAAGAGCACAGGCCCGATTCGGTCCAACCGGCGCTTCGTCTCGGGTATAGAATCCACGCGTCACGGAAACAACAGGTTTTACAGGCTCTTGTTCATTGGTGCGGGCGTTTTGGGTTCAAAACGGCAAAGATCACTCACTGGGCATCGCCAGCAATCCGGTGTCCGCGCCTTGCACAGATAGCGTCCGTGCAAAATCAACCAATGATGCGCGTGAAGCCCGAATTCTTTTGGGATCACCGCCTCAAGCCCCTTTTCCACCGCCTCAGGCGTTTTACCAAGCGCCAAAGGAATTCGGTTTGAGACGCGGAAAACATGGGTATCAACCGCCATTGTAGGCCATCCAAAGGCCATGTTGAGCACGACATTCGCCGTTTTCCGGCCAACCCCCGGCAAGGCCTGCAACGCCTCGCGATCCTCGGGCACTTTGCTGTCGTGCTGCTCAATCAAGGCGGCGGAAAGCGCAACAACGTTTTTCGCCTTATTTCGGAACAAACCAATGGTTCTGATGTGTTCGCGAACGCTATCCTCTCCCAAGGTCAGCATTTTTTCAGGCGTATCCGCAATTTGAAACAAGGCCCGTGTCGCCTTGTTAACCCCGGCATCGGTGGCCTGAGCCGACAAGACGACCGCCACCAGAAGGGTGAACGCGTTCACATGCTCAAGCTCGCCCTTGGGTTCGGGTTCAATGGCTGCAAAGCGGCTAAAAACCTGAGCAATCTCAGCCTTTGACAGCGGTTTGGGCGCTGCGGCTTTTCGTCCCGCCGGCTTTGTTCGAGAAGAAGGTTTTGTTGCCATGATGATCGCGATATAAGAGGCTTTATAGGTGGCAATCAAGGGTTAGTAGAGGGGATAGGCGCATCATGGACGTCATAGACGGCCCCTTGTTTCAAACCGTGCTTCGACCGCATCGGTCGTTGAAGATTGGCGGTTTTAGGCTCGTCATCGCCTTGGTTGCCTGCGCCAGCGCCATTGCGAGCCTACCCTTCGTCTTACTCGGCTTTTGGCCCGTGGCGGGTTTTTACGGGCTGGACGTCCTTCTGCTGTTTTTTGCTTTTAGAGCCAATTTTGAGGCAGCACGGCATTTTGAAGAGCTGAGCGTCAGTCCGTTTGAACTTTTGCTGCGAAAAGTCTCGCCGAAAGGTGAGGCGCTGGAATGGCGGTTTAATCCGGTTTGGACACGCCTTGTCGCTGAAGAGCATGAAGAATTCGGGGTCACGCGGCTCGCCTTGGTTTCTCGTGGGCAAAGCGTCGCGGTCGGGCATTTTCTGGGCCCTGAGGATAAGGCCTCGCTCGTTCGTGCCTTATCCCGGGCTCTCGGCGAAGCCAAACGCGGTCCTTCCTATTCTTGAACTTATACAACAGCGCTTTCGGGTGTCGAAGGCTGGCGGGCCGCGCTAGACCGCTGAAAGACCCCTTCTTCGGAGCCTGCCATGACCGACAACCTTCAAGATACCACCGCTGACTATGACAAAGTGCGGCGTACGCTCGCCTATATTACGGAAAAGTGGCGCGAGCAGCCATCGCTTGAAGACATTGCCGAACATGTAGGCCTATCCGAGCCGCATCTCCACCATGTGTTTCGGCGGTGGTCAGGTTTATCACCAAAGGCGTTTTTGCAGGCCATAACGCTTGATCATGCGCGTGCATTGCTGCGCGATTCAGCATCCGTCCTCGATACGGCCTATGAAGTGGGGCTTTCCGGCCCCGGTCGCTTGCATGACCTGTTTGTAACCCATGAAGCCATGTCTCCGGGGGATTGGAAAACCGGCGGAGAAGGCTTGGTTTTGAACTATGGCTATCATCCTTCCCCCTTCGGCGAGGCCATTATTGTGGCAACCCATCGCGGCTTGGCGGGCCTTGGCTTTGTTGATGGTGGTGATTATGCAGCCGCTTTAGCCGATATGGTCCGCCGCTGGCCGAAGGCGGCATTTACGCAGGATCAAGAACTAACCGGCCCGCTCGCCGCCCGTGCTTTTGATCCAACCCTTTGGAAACCAGATACGCCCCTTCGCGTCGTCTTCATTGGAACGGATTTTGAAGTGCGGGTGTGGGAGACGCTACTTCGAATTCCACTTGGCAAAGCAACAACCTATTCCACCATCGCGGAGCGGCTCGGCAAGCCCAACGCGGCACGCGCCGTCGGAGGCGCTGTTGGCCGCAATCCAGTTTCTTTCGTTGTTCCCTGCCATCGCGTTATCGGAAAATCCGGTTCAATGACGGGTTATCATTGGGGTTTAACCCGAAAACAGGCCATTCTCGGCTGGGAGGCTGGTTATTCGGGTGGAATTGCCAGTTAAACCACCTCAAGAAACTGTAAATTCTTTGAGCGCGTTGTGAAGACGCTTCTTGAAGCCCATGGGACACCCCCCTATATACGCTACGAAACCGGGCGTAACGGCTCGAAATCTTGGAGATCGGGAAGAGATGGAACGGCAAGGTGCCGTCTGTTTTTGCCCTTGCCGGTACCGCCTTAGGGGGCCGGTGATCTCGCTACGACAGGGGAAGCAGTATTATGGCTAAAGTGATTGGTATTGATCTCGGCACCACCAATTCCTGCATTGCAGTGATGGATGGCTCAACGCCTAAGGTGATTGAAAACGCGGAAGGTGCCCGCACAACACCTTCCGTTGTGGCTTTTACAGATTCAGACGAACGCCTTGTTGGCCAGCCCGCCAAGCGGCAGGCTGTGACGAACCCAGAGGCGACGTTCTTTGCCATTAAGCGCTTGATCGGTCGTACCTATGCCGATCCGATGACGCAAAAAGACAAAGGCCTCGTGCCTTATGAGATCGTGAAGGGCGGCAGCGGCGATGCATGGGTTAAGGCCCGCGGCACAACCTATTCACCTTCCCAAATTTCAGCCTTTATTTTGCAGAAAATGAAGGAAACAGCCGAAGCTGTCCTTGGCACAGGCGTGACCCAAGCGGTTATTACGGTTCCTGCCTATTTCAATGATGCTCAGCGCCAAGCAACTAAAGATGCGGGCAAAATCGCGGGCCTTGAAGTGCTCCGAATCATCAACGAGCCAACAGCGGCGGCTCTTGCCTATGGTCTCGATAAAAAGAAGGCAGGCACAATCGCCGTTTATGATCTTGGTGGCGGTACGTTCGACGTATCGATCCTTGAAATTGGCGATGGCGTGTTCGAAGTCAAATCGACCAACGGAGATACGTTCTTGGGCGGCGAAGATTTCGACATGCGTTTGGTCGAATATCTTGCGGACGAATTCAAGAAAGAGCAGGGCATTGACCTGAAGAAGGACAAACTTGCCCTTCAACGTTTGAAAGAGGCCGCAGAAAAGGCGAAAATCGAGCTTTCGTCGGCAGCGCAAACGGAAATCAATCTTCCCTACATCACCGCCGACGCATCGGGACCGAAGCATTTGGCCCTCAAGCTCACCCGTTCGAAATTCGAAGCCTTGGTGGACGATCTCGTCCAGAAGACGATTGAACCGTGCAAAAAAGCGCTGAAAGACGCGGGCCTTAAAGCGGGCGATATTGATGAGGTCATCCTCGTTGGTGGTATGACCCGTATGCCTAAGGTGCAGGAAGTCGTCAAAAACTTCTTTGGCAAAGAGCCTCATAAGGGCGTTAATCCAGATGAAGTGGTTGCCATCGGTGCAGCGGTTCAGGCTGGCGTGTTGCAAGGCGACGTTAAGGACGTGCTTCTGCTTGACGTGACCCCCCTGTCTCTCGGCATTGAAACATTGGGCGGCGTGTTCACCCGTTTGATCGATCGCAACACGACAATCCCGACCAAAAAGAGCCAAGTGTTCTCAACCGCCGAGGATAACCAGAACGCCGTTACGATCAGAGTTTTCCAAGGTGAGCGCGAAATGGCAGCCGATAACAAGGCGCTCGGCCAGTTTGATCTCGTTGGTCTACCACCAGCTCCGCGTGGCGTGCCGCAGGTTGAAGTCACCTTCGATATTGATGCCAATGGTATCGTCAATGTGACGGCAAAGGATAAGGCGACCAATAAAGAGCAGCAGATCCGTATTCAGGCGTCTGGTGGACTGTCCGATTCCGAAATTGAGAAGATGGTCAAGGAAGCCGAGGCCCATGCGACTGAAGATAAGGCTCGACGTGAACTCGTTGAGGCCAAAAATCAGGGCGAAAGCCTCATCCATTCGACCGAAAAATCGGTTGCTGAACATGGCGATAAGGTATCGGAAGGCGATAAGACTGCAATCGAGAGTGCAATTGAAGCCTTGAAGACCGCGCTTTCGGGCGAAGATCCGGAGACCATTAAGGCCCGCACGACCGATCTGATGCAGGCTTCGATGAAGCTGGGTGAAGCGATGTATGCCGCCGGTCAATCCGAAGGCGAACATGGAGAAAGCCATGAGGCGCATCACGATGAGGCCCATGGCAAGGACGACGTCATTGATGCTGACTTCCGTGAAGTCGGTGATGACGACAAGAAAAAAAGGGCCTGAGCGAGCGGCCTAGATCATAAGAAGCCCGGCACGGTGATCGTGTCGGGTTTCGTCATGACAGGGCCGCTTTCCGCTGATGGAACGGTTTGACGATGGATCAGGCATGAGCAAGCGCGATTACTACGAAATACTTGGAGTCGCCCGCACGGCGACGGATGCTGATCTTAAATCGGCCTTTCGCAAACTCGCAATGGTCCACCACCCGGACAAAAACCCCGGAAACGCAGAAGCCGAAGCAAAGTTCAAGGAATTGAACGAAGCCTACCAAATCCTATCAGATGGCCAAAAAAGGTCGGCCTATGATCGTTTTGGCCACGGTGCTTTTGAACAAGGTGGGGGAGGCGGCGGTGGCGGCTTCAATGGCGATTTTGGCGCCTCAATGTCGGATATTTTTGAGGACCTGTTTGGCGGTATGGGCGCCCGGGGGCAGCGGCGTTCAGACGGTCGTGAACGTGGTTCGGATCTTCGATATAATCTCGAAATTACACTTGAAGATGCGTTTAACGGAAAGACGGAAGACCTAACCATTCCAACGGCTGTCACCTGCGAGCCTTGTTCTGGCTCGGGTGTAAAGCCCGGCACAAAGGCGAAAACCTGCCCGACATGCGGTGGACATGGCCGCGTTAGAGCTAGTCAAGGCTTTTTTTCGATCGAGCGTACCTGTCCAAAATGTCAGGGCCATGGTGAAATTATTGATGATCCGTGCGTTAAATGCCGGGGTGCGGGGCGGGTTACGACAGACCGAACTCTATCTGTAAACATTCCGGCTGGGGTCGAGGATGGAACACGCATCAGGTTATCGGGCGAGGGAGAGGGCGGATTAAGGGGTGGTCCTTCTGGCGATCTCTATATTTTCCTTTCGATAAAATCGCATCGTTACTTCCAGCGGGATGGTGCCGATTTATATTGTAGGGTTCCAATTTCGATGGTTACAGCGTCTTTAGGCGGTGAACTTCGCGTTCCTATGATGGACGGCGAAATGAAGGCCGTGTCGGTTCCCGAAGGAACGCAATCGGGAAAGCAGATCAAATTGCGCGGCAAAGGCATGCCGATCCTGCGTTCGCGGGACCATGGCGATCTCTATATTCAGGTTTCTGTCGAAACACCGCAAAAGCTGACACAGCGGCAAAAAGAACTCCTCAAGGAGTTTGACACAGAGAGCTCGAAGGAAACCCACCCCGAGAGCGTCGGTTTTTTTAACCGGATGAAAGAATTCTTCGCCGGCGGCAGCGAATGACGTAATTGCGCGGATTGCCGCGCGGTTGGGAAGGCTGTCTGATGCGGGTATGAAACTCGGAACAGATATCGACGACGCCGCGCGGTTTTTGTGGGCTTGGATTGAAAAGCCATTGGCCATTGGTTCGGTAACGCCCTCTAGCCCGTCGCTTGCGCGCATGGTCGCTGAGCAAGTGGATAAGACCCTTTCGGGACCGATTATTGAGCTGGGACCCGGTACTGGTCCCGTCACCGAGGCATTGGTCAAGCATGGAATTCGGCCTGAAAGGTTGATTCTAATTGAATTTAACCCTAATTTTTGCGATCTTTTGCGCGCTCGCTATCCCAGAGCCACCGTGATTGAGGGGAGTGCCTATGACCTTGAGGACCGGCTTTCAGGCAAGGAAATAGCGCCTGCTTCCGCAGTGATTTCAGGATTGCCCTTATTTACAAAGCCACCATTAGAACGTGTTGCCTTGCTTCGAACAGCGCTAGCTCGTTCGCTGCCGGGGGCTCCTTTTATCCAATTTACCTATGCTGTCACTTCGCCAATCCCAAGAAATACTCCGGGTATTTTATCCCATAGGTCAGCGCCAATCTGGCTAAATATTCCGCCTGCCCGTGTATGGACCTATCGCGATATCTCTCGAATGACTTGATCTCTTTAGCCGAATCTGGGATCGCAGGTGAATGTTCCCCGACCATTGAGAGACAAGCATGACACCCATCGACCCACGCGACCGGATGATCGTAGCGCTTGACGTTGCAAGTGTTGCCGAAGCAGAGCGAATGGTCGACAGACTCGGTGATAGCGTTAGCTTTTACAAGATTGGCATGGAACTCGTTTATTCGGGCGGTCTAGACCTTGTTCGCGCGTTGTCATCGCGGGGTAAAAAGGTTTTTCTTGATTTGAAATTGCACGATATTTCCAACACGGTTGAGAAAGCGACAGCTCAAGTCGCGAATTTAGGGGCTACTTTTTTGACCGTACATGCGTTTCCGCAAAGCATGAAGGCCGCCGTTACGGGAAAGGGGGCCAGTCCGCTAAAAATTTTGGCAGTGACGGTGATGACCTCCTATGACGATTCCGATTTGACCGAAGCCGGATACGCGTTCGGCGTTCGCGACCTTGTGGCTCGGCGGGCCTCTCAAGCCAAGGCAATCGGTATCGATGGGCTGATTCTATCCCCCGAAGAGGTGGTTGCGATGCGGGCGATCGTTGGGCCCGGTATGTCATTGGTAACGCCCGGCATCAGGCCTGCCGGGGCGGCTAAAGGCGATCAAAAGCGCATCATGACGCCAGGTGAGGCGATCCGGGCGGGAGCTGATCATCTCGTTATTGGCCGCCCAATAACCACGGCCCCCGATCCAAAGGCCGTGGCGGATGCGATTGTCGACGAAATTCGTGCAGCTATCGGTTGACCATACCGACGCAATCGAGTTTTGTGCCTGAAGTAGCTATCAAGCCGAGAGACGGATTCTATGTCGGACAGGCGCATCATTGTTGTAGGCGCAGCAGGCCGAATGGGCCGTATGCTGATTGAAACGATCAAAGGAACCGACGGTGTAACGCTGGTCGGAGCCATTGAGCGTGAAGGTTCTCCATTTCTTGGACAAGATTCGGGATTACTTGCCGGGATTGGCGAAAACGGCGTCCTAATGACGGATGATCCGCTCCCGATCTTCGTCAAGGCAGAAGCGGTTATCGATTTTACATCACCTGAATCAACCATGCACTACGCGACTTTGGCGGCACAATCTCGGATTGTCCACGTTGTTGGGACGACCGGAATGGGTGCTGATGACCTTAAAAAGCTCGACGCCGCAGCGCGCCATGCCGTGATTGTTCGCTCAGGAAATATGAGTCTCGGGGTTAATTTATTGGCCGCATTGGTCAAGCGGGTTGCCAAAACATTAGGTGAGGATTTTGATATTGAGATTGTCGAAATGCACCATCGGATGAAAGTAGATGCGCCCTCCGGTACTGCGCTTCTACTTGGAGAAGCGGCAGCTGATGGGCGGAATATTTCTTTAGATGACGAACATTCTGTTCGGGTTCGGGATGGGCATACGGGTATACGCAAACCGGGTACGATTGGCTTTGCTTCCCTTCGGGGCGGGACGGTTGTTGGGGATCATAGTGTTACGTTTGCGGGTCCTTCAGAGCGTTTGGTTTTATCCCATATTGCAGAAAATCGTGAGATTTTTGCTCGCGGTGCCATTCGCGCAGCACTTTGGGGGCATGGGCAAAAGCCCGGACTATACTCAATGATGGACGTTCTAAACTTAGGCGATATTTAACTTTTTTCTGGAGATGAATTGATGGAACGTCTGCTTGTTCTCGTCCGCCATGGTCAAAGCGACTGGAATTTGAAGAATTTATTCACAGGTTGGAAAGACCCCGACCTAACCGCACAAGGTATTGCAGAAGCAACCTCCGCCGGACAGCGTCTTAAAGCCATGGGCCTTGAATTTGACATCGCCTATACTTCGGCTTTGACGCGTGCTCAACATACGTGTCGATTGATATTAAATGAACTTGGTCAATCAAAACTCGAGACCATTCGCGAGCAGGCTCTAAACGAGCGCGATTACGGGGATCTTTCGGGTCTTAATAAAGACGATGCCCGTGCCAAATGGGGCGAAGAGCAGGTCCATCTCTGGCGCCGTTCTTACGACGTCCCACCGCCTAACGGCGAGAGTTTGAAGGATACGGTGGCGCGTGTATTGCCCTATTATTGTCAGGAAATCTTGCCTCGTGTGTTGCGCGGGGAGCGGGTTATTGTGGCTGCTCATGGCAATTCACTTAGGGCTTTGGTCATGATTTTGGATCGGCTGACGCCTGAAACCATCCCCTCGATGGAACTCGAGACCGGTGTGCCGCTGGTTTACCGGCTTAAGGCTGATTCAACCGTGGAATCGAAAAAGGTACTTACCGCTTGATCGATATCCGTATCTTAGACGGCGAGGAAGCGCGCCAAAGAATCCCGGAATTGGCACTTATCCTGAAGGATTGTGTCAATAAAGGCGCTTCTGTTAGCTTTATGAATCCGTTCAGCCTTGCGGAGGCGGTCGGTTTTTTCACGGAGATTGCGGAAGCGGTGAGCCGCTCGGAGGTGGTTTTATTTGCGGCGATTGAGGATGGACGAGCAATTGCAACGGTTCAGCTCCAGCCCGTGTGGAAGCCAAATCAACCACACCGTGCGGATGTCGCAAAAATGTTGGTTCATTCCGCGCATCGCAATCAAGGGCTGGCTCAAAAGCTGCTCGACACTGTCGATGCTGAAGCAAAGCGACGGGGCATGACGCTTTTGACGCTTGATACCATGTCAGACAGCGCGGCGGAAAGATTATATCTTCGTGCCGGATATATAAAAGCGGGCATAATACCAAATTTTGCGCTTTGGCCAGATGGCGGTTTGGGTGATACAAGTTTTTTCTATAAAGAAATTTTATGAGCGAAGAAATTCTCATTGCACCGGGTGTTTATTACTATCCGGAATACTTTGACCGACTTCTACAAGAAACGCTGAGAGACGAAATATTAAGCCATGCCAACAATTTAGGATGGTTCCAACCCACACTTCCGCGATGGGGAACGCCGTTCTCTGTCAAGATGTTCAACTTCGGCTCTCTCGGTTGGGTATCGGATAAATCGGGTTATCGCTACCAGCCAACGCACCCTGATAGTGGCACGAAATGGCCGCCTATTCCGATCCATCTGCTTAGGCTTTGGAGTAGCCTGCGCAAACGTTTCGATCGTCTCGAAAGGGGTTTCGATAAATCAGCGACAGATACTCAGGACAGCATTTCGGATAATCAGAACGACACTTTCGATAGTCCCGAGGCCTGTTTGATTAATTACTACGGATCGAACGCCAAAATGGGATTGCACCAAGATCGCGACGAGCAGGATTTATCGGCGCCCGTCATTTCTGTATCGCTCGGTGATTCAGCGCTGTTTCGGATTGGTACGGCGGAGCGCAAAGGACCGACCCAATCTCTGAAGCTGCACTCTGGCGATGTATTGATGTTTGGCGGGTCCGCGCGACTGGCCTTCCACGGGATCGATCGCATCTATCCCGATACGTCATCGCTATTGTCGGAGGGTGGACGGATCAACCTCACTTTGCGGCGGGTCACTAAGCCCGCCGCCAAGATTTTTTAAGGCCATGGCCGTTTAAACTTTTGGGCCGCCCTTGGATACGCCAACGAGGGCCGGCCGCAATACGCGTTCTCCGATCACAAAACCTGCTTGCAGGACCGATGTCACGGTTCCTGCCGGTATGGTCGCATCGTCGACTTCAAACATGGCTTGGTGAACGTTAGGGTCGAACTTTGACCCTTGAGGATCCAATTGCTTGACGCCGTGCCGCTCCAGCGTTTTCAGGAAGTCGCGTTCGATCAGTTCGACGCCTTCGATTAAGGTCTTAAACGCACCATCGGCACCCGCGCGGATTTCCGCTGGGATGGCCTCGATAGCCCGATGGGCATTGTCAGCAACGGTCAACATATCGCGGGCAAAACCTGTAACGGCATAGGCACGTGCGTCCGCGACTTCCTTCTCGGTCCGGCGACGAAGATTTTCCATGTCGGCCATCGTCCGGAGGGATTTGTCCTTCAGGCTCACATTCTCGGCGTTCAGCGCCTCGATAACGGCATGAATCTCGGACTCTGTCTTTTCCGCAGGATTTGAAGACCCGTTGGCATGGGCGGAATCGTTTGGCGAGGTGGGATGGGAAGGCTTATCTGTCATGGCACTCAATCGGTAATGGGCGGGTAAAGAAGTGTGATCGGGATATCAGGCGTCTCATCAAGAAAATCAAGGTGTTGGATCATAATTTAGAGATAAACCGAACGAATAGGCTCTCACGCCGCTTCCTTTATACGAAATAGCTCTAAGAGTGTTCGCTCGATCGTTGCATGGCGTGCGGCGTGGCTCACTTTACCACCTGTGAGGTCGGTCACGTAAAAAACGTCAACGACCTTTTCACCAAAGGTGGCAATATGGGCGGATGCGATGTTGAGATTGAGCTTTCCGAGCGCGGTTGTTAGCTCATAGAGCAGACCGGGCCGGTCGAGGCCGGAGACTTCAATGACCGTAAATTTGTTCGAAACCGCATTATCGAGCACGACCTCAGGAACGACCGAGAACGTTTTCGAAGCATGGCTGCGCTGCGGGGTGCGGGCCGCCACGGCTTCGGCGATTTTGATTTCCCCTTTTAGGGCTTTTTCGATACCTTGGGCGACGCGTGCAGCACGGCGCAACTCGTCCTCATCTTCATCGAAGGCGCGGGAAACGAAGATCGTGTCGAGTGCAATACCATCTGTTGTCGTAAAGATTTGGGCGTCAACGATATTGGCACCTGCCGCCGCACATGCACCGGTAATGATGGCAAGCAAGCGTGGATGGTCAGGGGCGGAGATCGTTAGTTCGGTGATACCCCGGAATTTGTCGGTTGCAACTTCGGTTGCCAGCGTCCGCATTTCGCGTTGGGCAGCGAGCAAAAACTGGGCGTGCTTGATACGTCGTGGCAAGTCGACCTTCAACCAATAGGCCGGATAATGACGTCCAACATACTCGTCGAGCTCGCTATCGGTCCAATTGGGTAAAGCGCGACGGAGTTCATCCTGTGACCGGCGTACCCTTGTCTCTCGGTTGATGGCCGAATGCCCGCCAGCCAGAACGATCTCAGTTTCCCAGAAGAGGGTCCGCAACAATTGACCCTTCCAGCCGTTCCAAACACCGGGTCCCACGGCGCGGATATCACAAACGGTCAGCACCAACAGCATCCGGAGACGTTCAAGGGTCTGAACAGTGGCGGCGAAGGCCTCAATCGTCAAAGGGTCTGAAAGGTCGCGGCTTTGCGCGACGGTTGACATATCCAAATG
>CANCAR010000079.1 GCA_947374125.1 Hyphomicrobiales bacterium
ACCCGTTTTGCTGTAGGATTTGCTGTTTCGCTTGCCGTTCTGATTGGCAGCGTCGAACAGGGTGGCAATGCCATTGCCAATGGTGATTCGCGGACCATTTCGCTTTTTCATACCCATACGGGCGAAAGTCTGACGATCGAGTACAAGAAAAACGGCAGTTTTGACCGTGACGCGCTCGAAAAACTCAATTGGCTCTTGCGTGATTGGCGTCGCGATGAGCCGACGAGCATGGATCCTCGGCTATTTGATATCGTCTGGGAAGCGCAGCGTCAGGTTGGCTCAACGGAGCCTATCAATGTCGTCTCCGCCTATCGTTCGCCCGAAACCAACGCCATGTTGCGCCGCCGTTCCAAAGCAGTTGCTAAAAATTCGCAGCATATGCTGGGCAAGGCGATGGATTTTTATCTGACCGACGCGAACATTACGCAAATCCGCGAAGTTGGGCTTAAAATGCAACGCGGCGGGGTGGGGTATTATCCTACCGCCTTCACGCCTTTCGTTCATCTGGATGCGGGCAGTGTGCGCCATTGGCCGCGCATGTCGCATGACGAGCTGGCGCACCTCTTCCCGGATGGCAAGACCGTCCATCTCCCATCCGATGGAAAGCCGCTGGAGCGATATGCTGAGGCGGAAGCTGAAATTCTCGCCAATGGCGGCACGGTGATGGGAGCGTCCTATGCGGATGCGGGCGAAGCCGGTGCAGCAGAGCCCACTAAAACGAAAAGCCTTTGGGCAATGCTGTTTGGCGTCCGCAACGAGGATGAGGATGCTGATGTCGTAACGCAAAAGCCTGTGGCCCGCGCGGTTGCTGCCAAAGCTCCGGTTAAGAATACAGACGATTCCGAAAATGCACCCGCCGCTGAGCCTGTTGCGCAAGCAGCGCCACAGCCGAAATTGCCCCAATTTGCTGCAATGCCGCCTTTAAGCTCGTTTAGGATGGCCATGCCGGCACCGAATGCGCCAATGCCGATGTCACGTCCAGTGGTGCAAACGCCGCTTACGGTCGCCCTTCAATCCGCAACGCCACAGCTTGTTTGGCAGGCTGGACCGCAACCCCTCAGCGCGCCAACTGTTCCGTTTCCTCCTGTTCGAGGTGGCACAATGGCGGCCCCAGCCTCCTCTATAGCGTTAGCGACCATCCCGCTCCCACCGGTGCGCAACCCAAGCAGCAAGGTTGCGGGACGAGTGGCGGCACTGAACGTGCCCGATGGCACCGAGATAACTGCGAGCCTCGGAGGGCCTAAGCGCGGTATCTCTTTACCAAAAATCATCGCCGAAGGTGGGCGTAACCCGCAACCAAGTTTAGCGCTCGGTTATACGACGTCGCCTGATTCCGCATCGGTGAACGAAAATCAATCAAGCGCCGCTTTGCCACAACTGGGTGGCACCAAAGCGGAACCGGTGAAGCTACTATCGGAAGCGGCAATTGAAGCGACGCATATCGGCTTAAGCGGCAAAACCACCCAATTTTCAGGTTCAGACGATCTGAGCCCGCCAAGCGGAAAATTTTCGACCAAGACCGGTGCGGCTTGTGCTGCTGGAAAAACCGGTCAGGCCTGCATGCCAAGGGCGGCGAGATAAAGCTCCATCAGGGCTTCTTCTTCTTGCCGTTCAGCATGGTCTTTGCGGCGAAGGGAGATGATTTTACGCATGATCTTCGTATCAAAGCCGTTTGACTTGGCTTCCGAGTAGACATCGCGCAAATCGCCGGCCAAGGCCGCTTTTTCCTCTTCGAGCCGCTCGATGCGCTCAATAAAGGCTTTCAGTTCTTCACCAGCAACAGAATTTGACATCTTTTCCTCGCGTTCAATCGATCTAAGGACTTTCTGTCCGCCATCGCTGGCGAAGGGTCAAGGCTCGCCTTACCTTCAAGCATTCGACCCTGTGGATGACCGGTAATCAAGGCGATGAACGGGGTCCTCTAAAAGGGGACGCAACACCTCGGCCAGACGCAGGCCCCAAGCACGGGCATCATGCGCCTTAGTGATCAAATCCTGCCTGATCTCGATCAAAGTATTTGACAATCCATTGGCCAAGGCATGGCGGTCAATCACGTCTCCCGTGAGAGCCCCATTATAGGGCTCGTTATCACCGACCACGAGATCGCCTTCGGCCCCTAACCGATCTATCAAAGGCCGGGAAAGGCGCGGGTCCTTCGCCCATAGGATTCCAGTGTGCCAAGGCCTGGGCGTGCCGCGCCAGACGGGCGTGAAAGAATGGATCGATAAAATAACGGGGCGAACGCCTTTGCTCATTGCGGAATTAATGGTGGTTTGAACCGCTCGGTCATAGGGCCGGTAAAACCGCTTGATCCGCCGGGCGACTTCCTCATGGTCCACGCGGGCATTGCCCGGCACAACGGCTCCGTCGGAAATCCGCATGACGAGGGTCGGATCATCTTCGCCGCGATTGGGATCGATCAGGAGACGAGAGAAATTGGTGAGCAAAGCGGGTGCCCCAAACGCCTCGGCGAGTGCGCGGGTCATGCCTGCGGCACCAATATCATAGGCAATGTGACGAGCGAGCTGCGCCTCGGGCAGCCCGAGTGCCTTATATTCCGGCGGAATTTCATTCGAAGCATGATCACACAGCACGATCACGCCGCAGGCTGGATCGCCCGGAATTTCGGTCACCGGATGCTCTTCCGCGTCATCGGGTGTGGCAGCGTAGGGAAAAAAGTCCATCGAGAGGCGCGTCCAAAGCAAATAATCTACCGAGCTTAGTGACGGCGCGCGATTCATGCCATAGGAAACCTTCAGTTTTTAAGGATTAGCGTTCTGATGTCCCCCTCCTCGCCTCCCCTCTCCACCTCACGCGGCATCGATTCCTTCGGTCTCTTAGCCCTTTTGGGCGGCGCATTGGCCATGGGGGTTTCCCCGATTTTTGTCAGGTTTGCCGCCGCCGATGGCGTGCCTGCCTTTGCCTCCGCGTTTTGGCGCGTCGCCCTCGCGCTACCGCTGCTCTATGGGTGGGCGTTGGCCGAAGAGCAGAAGGCGGGTACAGGGCCTAAGCCCACGATGAACAAAGCGATTTTTCTAGCGGGACTGCTTTTTGCCGGTGATCTCTTGTGCTGGCACATCGCGATTTTGAACACGAGCGTGGCCAATGCGACGTTTTTCGGAACGACCACGCCGATCTGGGTGGTTCTGACCGCTTGGCTCGTCTTCGGGCAAAAAATCCCCCGCGCAGTGCCCCTTGGCATTTTCCTTTGTATTTTAGGCGGAGTTGCCTTGGTTGGCCGCTCGATGGAACTTGATGCCAACCACGTCAAAGGCGACCTATATGGAATAGGAACCGCGATCTTTTTCAGCCTCTATTTTTTCGCCGTACAGGAGGCGCGGAAAGGATCGGGAGCCGCCCGCTCGACCTTTGGCCTATCGCTCGTCACGGCCCCGATCCTCGGGGTTGCGGCCTTGCTGAATGGTGATTCCTTTTTACCCCACGGGGCATCAGGATACGCGGCCCTCTTTGCGATGGCGTTCATCAGCCATGCCGGTGGGCAGGGACTTCTCGCCATAGCCCTTGGTCGATTGCCAACCGTGTTTACGTCTTTCATTATCTTTATCGAGACAATTGCGGCGGCTTTGATGGCCTGGTTGGTCTTGGATGAGCCTTTGGTCGCCATGCAAGCGCTCGGCGGCGCGACGATCCTGATTGGGATTTATATCGCAAGGCCTAAGGAGGCATCATCGGAACCCGCGACATGACGAACGACACGGACCAACGCAGCCTCCTTGAGGCGCTTTATCACGCAGCCGTTGCGGCCGCGCATCCCGATCATTGCCTTGTGCGCCATTTGCCTGCACCGCCCGAAAACGGTCGCATGATCCTGCTTGCAGGCGGAAAGGCTGCGGGTTCGATGATGCGCGTGGCCGAGAAACATTACCGGGAGACCCATGGGTTAGGGCCTGATCGGTTGGTCGGACTTGGTGTTGCTCGCATCGGGTATGGCGCGAAGACACCGTTGATTGAGGTCGTGGAGGCGGGCCACCCGGTGCCGAATGAGGCTGGCGTTTTAGCCACTAGGCGCGTGATGGAACTGGCAGCCTCGGCGACGAAGGACGATTTCGTGCTCGTCTTGCTCTCAGGTGGCGGATCAGCCAACTGGATTGCCCCTGCGGATACCCTGACGCTTGTCGAAAAACAGTCCATTACAAAGGCATTGCTGCGTTCCGGCGCAACGATCGGCGATATCAACACGGTTCGCAAACACCTATCGGCGATTAAAGGCGGCAGGCTGGCTAAGCTTGCCGCGCCCGCTCGGGTATTGACGCTCGCCATTTCCGATGTGCCCCGCGATGACCCCTCGATCATCGCCTCTGGCCCGACCGTACCCGATCCCTCGACGCTCGAAGCGGCTCGCGCCGTGATCAAACGCTTCGCCATTCCTCTGTCTGCGTCAGCCCAAGCGCTGCTGAATGATGCGGCCAACGAAACGCCCAAACCCGGCGACCCTACTTTCTGCCAAACATCCTACGAGATTATCGCGCGCCCTCTTCTCTCGGTGCAAGCCGTCGGTAAAATGGCCCGCGCGGCGGGGTATGAAACGCGAATTTTAGGGGATTCGTTAGAGGGTGAGGCCCGTGAGGTGGCCAAAGCGCATGCGGAACTCGCCATCGCGGCACGCCAAGAAGGCAAGCGGATTGCCTTTCTTTCAGGCGGGGAGTTGACGGTGACGGTCCGCGGCAATGGCCGTGGTGGTCCCAATCAGGAATATGCCTTAGCGCTTGCTATTGCGCTTGGTGGAATGGAAAAAATATCAGCCCTGGCTGGGGATACAGACGGCACAGACGGTGGCGACGGCAGCCCGGATGATCCGGCAGGCGCCTATATCGATGCAACAACGCTAAACCGCGCCGTCCATCTCGGTATTGATCCGGGCGCGATGCTCGACAACAATGATGCAACGGGTTTTTTTGAAGCGATTCATGACGGACTTAAACCAGGGCCCACGGGAACCAATGTCAACGATATAAGGGTTATTTTGATCGATATCTGAAGGAAATGAGATGTTTTAGGCAATTGACGGATGACAAGCCGACCCGTGCGTGAGATGACATTAAGTATGATTTGGAAAGGTTCTTTTTGGCGTTTGCCGCTTGTCATTTTAGGGTTGGTTTTTTCTGGTATCTCAGACGTGCAAGCTGATTTTCGGCTCTGCAATCTGACCACCAGCCGCGTGGGCGTGGCCATCGGCTACAAAACGAAAGATGGCTGGCGGAGTGAAGGGTGGTGGAATGTGAAGCCGTCTGATTGCCAAACGTTGATCAATGGCAATCTCTCTTCACGATTTTATTATATTTATGCGCAAGACTATGACCGCGGCGGCGATTGGAGCGGAACTTCGGCCATGTGTACACAGGACCGACAGTTCACCATTGACGGCGTTGAAGATTGCCTTTCCCGTGGGTTTGACCGCCAGAAATTCCAAGAGGTCGACACAGGCGAACAGAAAACATGGACCGTTCAATTAACCGACCCGACCCGATCACCCGCGAAATAGAACTGAAAACGAAGAAAAGAGTGTGACATGAGACGTTTGCGCCGTGTGAAAATCATCGCAACTTTAGGCCCGGCTTCTACATCCGAGGAGATGATCAAGAAGTTGTTTATGGCAGGCGTTGATGTTTTCCGGATCAATATGAGCCACGCCTCGCATGACAGCATGCGCCAGCAGGTATCGATGATCCGCGCGGTTGAGCACGATGTCGGTCGCCCGATTGGGATCATGGTGGATCTACAAGGCCCTAAACTCCGTCTCGATACGTTCGAAAAGGGCTCGGCTGAGCTCGAAAAGGGTCAAAGCTTTGTGCTCGATTCGGACAAGACGCCGGGTGATGCCAAGCGCGTGCATCTTCCACACCCCGAAATTCTGTCGGCACTTGAGCCAGGCCACGTCATTTTGATTGATGACGGTAAGGTGAAATTGCGCGTAACGGAATCAACTAAGACGCGTTCGGTGACGGTGGTCGAAGTTCCGGGCAAAGTTTCAAACCGCAAGGGCGTCAGCCTGCCGGACACCGTTCTTCCCGTCTCAGCAATGACCGAAAAGGACCGCTCGGATCTCGAAGCCTCCCTTGAAGTCGGCATTGACTGGATCGCTGTTTCCTTCGTGCAGAGGCCCGAAGATGTTGCCGATGTGCGCAAAACTGCGCGCGGGCGCGCCTTGATATTATCGAAAATCGAAAAGCCGCAGGCGATTGCTCGGCTCGATGAAATCATCGAAATTTCGGATGCACTCATGGTAGCGCGCGGTGATCTTGGCGTTGAAATGCCTATGGAAAAAGTTCCCGGCCTGCAAAAGCACATTACACGCACTGCGCGTCGTCTTGGAAAGCCGGTTGTGATTGCCACCCAGATGCTCGAATCCATGATCACCTCACCGGTGCCTACCCGCGCTGAAGTCTCCGATGTGGCGACAGCAGTGTTTGACGGCGCGGATGCCATCATGTTGTCGGCTGAATCGGCAGCTGGTCAATTCCCCGTCGAGGCCGTCTCAACGATGAACCGTATTGCCGAGGAAGTGGAAAGCGACCCGCTCTATCGCTCGATCATCAATAATCAACGCGCCAAAGCCGAGGCAACGGGTGCCGATGCCATCGCAATGGCGACCCGAGATGTAGCAGAAACGCTTGATCTGAAAGCGATTGTTGCCTGGACCTCATCTGGCGCGACAGGCCTGAGATTGTCCCGTGAGCGGCCAGAGGCCCCGGTATTGGCACTGACACCGAACGTGTCAACAGCGCGTCGTTTAGCCATTTGCTGGGGCGTCCACGCGCTGGAAACCGCAGATGCGCAGGATGTCGACGATATGGTGGACCGGGCGTGTCGAATTGCCGCTTCTGAAGAATTTGCCAAATCCGCGCAACGCATCATTGTTGTGGCTGGCGTTCCCTTCGGGACTCCGGGCGCAACCAATATGATGCGCATTGCCTATGTGCCCTAAGGACTTAAAGGGGTAACCCCTCGACGTCAGGACGAAGCTGATTAACCGCATTTTTTGCGGTTTCGAGCTGCGGATAAATTGCAAGCACGCGTTCGAACGCGTCATATGCGTGCTTTTTATCGCCCCTATGCAAGAAAATGAGGCCCATGCCCGAAATCGCGCCGTAATGGCGAGGTTCGCGTTTCAGCGTTTCCGCTATATCGGCCATGGAGCGGCGGTAATCATCCATCAAGAAAAATACGGTCGCGCGCTGGTTCCAGCCCGCCGCCCAATCGGGCTCTAACGTAATCACCCGATCAAGAATCTCGATGGCCAACGGTAGATCTTGATTTTCAAGTGCCGCGTCGGCCCGATCCATCAGTAGATCCACTGTATCACTGCCGGAATGCAACCATATTTTTTTGATCGATTTAACAATGGGTTCAGAGGCGGAGGCATCAGGCGCCGTCTTGAGGCGCTCAAAGAGTGCGTCGAGGCTATCAGATTCGGTATCCGCATACGCAAAGTGTGACACTATCCCAAAAGCAAAGAGGAGCAGTAAGATAATGCGCCTCATCACCCACCACCTTACGCTAACGCGCCGATAAAGGCAGAGATTTGGGTTTCCTCGCCTCCCTCGGCATTGGCTTCTGCCGCCAATACCGCGCGCCTGGCCGCTTTCTGGCGCGGACCGAACCGCTCTTCAGAAGGCGTACGGCTGAAATGCTCGCTGTAGCATTTTGAGAAATGCGACGCGGAGACAAACCCGCAGGCGAGTGCCACAGATAAAATAGGCATGCTGGTCTGAAGCAGAAGATGACGAGCGCGCGCAAGGCGCAAACCGAGATAATAGCGGGTTGGAGCTTGGCCGATATATTTCTGAAATAACCGCTCCAACTGGCGTGCGGAAAAGCCCACCCGGTCCGCCAACTCGCCGCAGGAAAGCGGCTCTTCGATATTTTGCTCCATAGTCGCCACCACTGCCAATACTCTTTGGTTGGCAACACCCAATCGCGCCCGAAGTTCCATTCTCTGCCGCTCATTGGCATTGCGCATGCGGTGATGGATCAATTCATCCGTGACAGCCGCGGCAACTTCCTGCCCACACCGAGCATTTATCATCGACAGCATCATGTCGATCGCAGCCGTACCGCCCGCGCACGTAAAGCGGTTGCGATCAATTTCATAAAGCTCATCGGTTACATCGAGATGGGGGAATTCTTCGCGCAAGGATTCATGGTTTTCCCAATGGATTGTGCAGCGGAAACCATCGAGCAATCCGGCTTTAGCCAGAACATAAGACCCGGTACAGACCGACCCGATGGAGACGCCATAAAATGCCAGCCGCCGCAATTTGGCGATCAAGAGCGCATGATCTTGCCGCTGGATGTCGACGCCTCCGCAGACAACGACATTGGGCATAGGACCGATATCAGCAATACTGCCGTCAGCTTCAAGCCTAATTCCGTTGGAGGCCTGAACGGCGCCACCGTCGATCGTATAGATCTTCCAATCATAGAGTTGCTGATGCGACACCCGGTTGGCAAGCCGCAAGGGCTCAATCAGCGAGGTAAAGGCAATCATTGAAAAATCAGGCACCAATACCAAACCAAGCGTTTGGGTAACCGATGCCCCTTGTTGCGATTTTTCGCCAGATTGTGTCATGGCCGTCGCTCCCTATCCTTCTGTTATGTCGGATCTAGGCAAATTAAAAAGTATTTGGCAAATATTATCTTTATTGCGACCTCAATGTCGCAATTTTATGACATGGGTAGGGTCCAATAGTCATAGGTATAGAGCGGTTGAAAACCGAAGCTTGAGTAAAGCGTTCGAGCGCCAAGGTTGTCGCTTTCGACCTGCACATACGCCGTATCGGCCCCTTTTGCCTGCCCCCATTCCAAAAGTGCCATCATGACAGCCCGCCCAAGGCCCTTACGCCGTGCCGTTGGCAAGGTCGCGAGTTGGAAAAGACCAAGCAGGCCATCCTCCAGTGCCGCGCGTCCGACAGCGCACGGCTTGCCGTCTTCGAAAGCCACCGCAAAGAGTTGGGGTATGGGAACAAGAGCGAGATGGGCTGAAATTCCCGCGCGTTCGGACGCACCATAGGCATGAACATCGGCATAGGTTTCGATCCACGCTTGAACGCAATGCTCAGAAAGGCGGATGCGGGGATCGGTTGAATAGGTTCCGGACAATGTCATGGTTTCAACCGTCGTATTGCTTTGCGGGGAAATGCCGCTGTCGCGCAGATAATCGCCTGCCTCTTTGTCCGCTAAGGGCTGGAGTCGAATGATGCATCGAATGTCTTTTGCCCGGCAAATCTGGCGCGCCGATTGGAGCGCATCCGAAAATCGGCCCGCCTCAGGCGTAACCGCGTTCAGTGAATTCGTCCTGCGCGAGCTCAATTGGGGTGCATGGCGTAATTCCCAACCAAAAAGCGGCGTCGAAAATTCTGCGGGCCACGCCTTCGCGCTATGCCTTTCAATACGGCGAACGCGCTCGATATCGGCATGACTTAAAGCGCTCTTCATGTTCGTGCGAGCCTTGGGGTTGGCCTCCAACCAGCGGGTGCCATTTCGAACCCTGAAAATTCAAAGGCTGGGGCGACCGTGCACCCCACCAGCGTCCAAGCGCCTAAGCTTGTTGCCGTCTGCCAAGTTCCCGATGGCACAACAAGGTGTGGCCTCTGGCCGGATTGAAGATCGGCACCGAGATGGAAAGCTGATGCGTCGTGACCATTCTCCGACAATGTGAGAACCATCGGCGCACCCGCGTAAAAATGAAAAATTTCAGCGGCATCCACCCGGTGCCATTCCGAGACTTCTCCCACCCCTAAGAGATAATAGATATGGCTCGAAGCCGAGCGGCCATTTTCCACCAAACGAGGATCACGAAACGTCTCGCGATAATGCCCGCCTTCCGGATGCGGTTGAAGGTTCAGCAAGCGAATGACGGATGCGGCGTCAGCGGAGGCGGAGATTTGGGACATGCGAGCGCTTCACCCCTTGTTTTTGGCTTCGCGAAGGGCGGCGAAGACGTCTACGACCGGATACCCCACAAGACCCACCGCCTCAGCCAGCGCTTTTTCGCCCGCGCGCAGAAACGGATTGGTCGCTTTTTCAAGGCCAATGGTGGAGGGTATCGTGAATTCGCCCTTTGCGCGCAAGGCTTCTACCTCGGCAACGCGCTTTAGCAGCGCGGCGTTATCCGGATCAAACCTGACGGCAAAGCGGGCGTTTGATAAGGTATATTCATGCCCGCAATAGAGTTTCGTTTCATCGGGCAAGGCTGCCAGTTTATTCAGCGACGTCCACATGTCTTGCGGCGTGCCTTCAAACAGCCGCCCGCAGCCGAGCGAAAACAGCGTATCGGCGGCAAACAGGATCGATTCTGCTGCGCTATAATAGGCGATGTGTCCGCTCGTATGACCCGGCGTTTCAATGACGTCAAAGGCCACTTCGCCCACCATGATGCGGTCCCCTTCTTTCACGGATAGATCGATATCGGGAATGCGATGACGGTCTGCGAACGGCGCTACGACGCGCGCGCTGAAACGGGCCTTTAGCGTTGAAAGTGCCGCGATGTGATCCCCATGATGATGGGTAACGAGAATATCCGTCAGTCCCCAGCCTTTGGCCTCTAGTGCAGCGACAATGGGTGCTTCTTCTCCCGCATCGATGCAGGCCGTGTGGCCAGTAGCCGGATCATGGATCAACACTCCGAGATTATCGGCACCGATCGCGAATTGATGAATGAGCAGGGCCATTCGTTTTCCTTTTTCCACAATGGCCCCTATATTGTCGTTAGAACCTTTAAAAAGGAAGCGGCATGGCGCTCGATGTCATCGATATTCGAAGTTTTTATGCTGGACCGCTTGGCCGAGTGACCCGTCAGGTCTTGTCCGATCAGATCCGCCAAAGGTGGAGCCGGACGCAGTCGCTTGCGATTTTAGGATATGGCTATGCCACGCCCTATCTCGACGATTTTGTGGGTGAAGCCGAGCGGGTGATTTCCGTTATGCCGGCTCGCCAAGGCGTTGTGAATTGGCCGGTTGGCCGGTCCTCCGCCAGCGTTTTAGCCTCCGCCGATGCGATGCCCTTCCCGAATGGGACGATTGATCGGATCTTGGTGGTGCTTGGGCTTGAAACCCAAGACCATCCGCAAGACATGCTGAGCGAGCTCTGGCGGATTTTAACACCGGGTGGACAGATGATCGTGATCACCCCCAATCGGCGAGGACTATGGGCGCGGGGCGACAAAACGCCGTTTGGTCATGGCCAACCCTTTTCTCGACGGCAATTGACCGATCTATTACGGGAAGCGCTCTTTTCACCTTCGCACTGGTCAGAGGCGCTACATTTTCCGCCCTTTAAAGGCGCGATGCTGTCCCGCACCGCGACTGCTTGGGAAAAAATTGGCAGCGCGCTAGCGCTCCCTTTTGCGGGCGTTCATGTTGTCGAAGCGACCAAGCTGATGTATCGACCGATTCTCGTGAGTGCCGCTAAGCGCAGCCGCGTAGCACTTTCTCCCGTCTTTGTCCCGGCGACAAGTCCGCGGCTTGACGAAAGTCCACTCTGACGTCAGAACTCAGCGCCCCGTAGGCGGGCTCTTTCCGTGTTGCATCCGGGCTAAAGGCAAATTGAATGCGTTCTTATCTCGATTTTGAAAAATCCGTCGCAGAGATTGATGCGAAAGCCGACGAGCTAAGCGCCATATTGGCCGCTGGCGGATC
>CANCAR010000080.1 GCA_947374125.1 Hyphomicrobiales bacterium
GTCACCACTGCTTAATCCCAGCGCTTCATTGGTTTCACGGAAACGGTCAATATCGATGGCGACGATTGTGGGCCTAAGCGGTTCACCTTCGCGCATCAAAGCGAGCATCAGGTCGATCCGATCAATCAAGAGGCGGCGATTGGGTAGGCCCGTGAGCGTGTCGTTGATCGCGTTTTGGAGCAGCCTTTCCTCTGTCAGCCGAGAATCGGTGATGTCAGATAGCGTACCCATAAGGCGTAAAACTGCGCCATCTTCGCCCACAATCGGGCGGGCGCGCATACGAAACCAATGGAAATGCCCGTCATTCGCACGAAGCCGTACATCAAGCGACAATCGCCCGCGGCGTTGCTGGCAGAAGCGGTCTACTGCGGCGGCGAACAGATCACGGTCGGAGGGGTGGAGATGATCGATAAAATCCGATGGCATGCCCTCTAGCTGGCCTTTGGAATAGCCCAAGATCGTTTCAGCCTCGGCACCGACGCGGACATGATCGCGCGAAATGTCCCAGTCGAAGATGATGTCACCCGCACCTGTCAGCGCCAGCGCCTTACGTGATGCATCGGCCAGCTCGCCAACCGCTAATCCGCCGCCGGTGAAGGCGTGCTGCATGACGGTAAATCCGATGAGCAAAATGATCAGTACCAAGCCACCGACAAGCGATTGGGCGGCTAGATCGCTGGTGACGCGCCCGACAAAGGTAAAGCCTGCCGCTGTTACCCAAGCCAGAAGTACCAACCAGGTGGGAACAAGCAGAATGGCCCGGTCATTTCCGTGGGTCGCGAGATAGACAATCAGCAATAGGCCCGTGGCTGTGAGCACGGCCATTGAGATGCGCGCGACGCCTGCAGCGACCGCCGGATCAATTAACGCCGTCGCTAGCAGGCCGCCGAAAAAGGCGACCCATATAGGCAGAATGTAGCGATACCGTATTCGCCAACGCTTCAAATCGAGATAGACAACGAGAAACACAAAGAGCGTCGATGCGAGGACGGATTCAGCAGTTGCCCGATACAGGCGTTCTCCCTCGGGAGTGGTTGAAAAGACGGCCGCTAGAAAGCCAAAATCAACGGCGACATAGGCTGCGACCGCCCAAGCCATCAGGGCGGCAGACGGGAAGATGATGGTGCCGCGAATAAGCGACAAAATGGTGAGAAATAGGGCTAAAAGGCCAATAATGCCGGTAATGATGCCATGATAAAAAGTGAGCCCATTGCTTTTGTCTTTATAGGAGTCCGGCGCCCAAAGGGTTAGCTGTGGCAACGCAAGATTGGCGAGTTCCGCGACAAAAGTAACGGCGGCCCCGGGCTCAAGCGTGATCTGGAAAATATCGGCGTCGGCAGACGGCTGACGCTCCGGATTATTCCCTTGGCTCGCGGTGAGGTTAGCAAGCCGGGTGGCACCGAGATCAGGCCAGATGATGCCGGACCCGACGAGGTGCTGATGGGGGGCTACTACCCATCGGGTTAGCGTGTCTGAACCCTCGTTTTTGAGCGCGAAGACGATCCAATCGGCCTGAGCGCCTTCGGCCTTTGCCTTCACCGCGATGCGTCGAACAATGCCATCCGCGCCCGGAGCGGTAGATATCAGGATTTCGTTACCAACCGAGCGATGGCGGTCGATATTTGGCAACAGATTGATGCCATCGGCCTCCGGCATGACGCGTACGACATTCACCGCCCAAGCCGAACGATCAGCGACAAGGCCTGCAAGCAGAAGCATCAGCAAAAAGAGGAGGCGACGAAACTTCAATACCGATACTTCCCGTGGACAGAAATGCTTTCATAGCACGTCGCGTGTCGAGGTGAAACGACTGGCTTCACGGCTTGAATGTATCGGTTTTCAAACGCGCATATAGAACATGATCTTCCCACACGCCAGCGATACAAAGATATTCCCTCGCATAGCCCTCGCGGATGAATCCGGTCTTTTCGAGCACCTTGATTGAGGCTTCGTTACGCGGCACGCAGCCTGCCTCGATACGGCGAAATCCGAGTGGCCCGAAAGCTTGTTTCAGCGCCAACGGAACCGCGCGGGTCATGGTGCCTTTTCCGGCAAAGGGTTCGCCCATCCAGTAGCCCATCATCGCGCTTTGGGCGACACCGCGCCGGACGTGACCGAAGCTAATTCCGCCTACCAATGCGCCAGTTGTTTCGTCGAAAACAAAATAGGGATGCAGTGAATCAGGGTCATCATCGTTGAAATAGCGACGGCGATAGGCGCTGCGGGTAAGGTCATCATCGGCCCATTTGGGCTCCCAAGGTGTTAAAAACGCACGACTCTGCGCCCGTAATTGAACCCATTGGGAAAAATCATCCATGTCGGGCGGACGGATCACGAGCCCATTGCCGCGTTCGATATGGCGTTCGACGGATTTTGTTAAACGGCCAAAAAGACCCACAGAAGCGCTCCCGTCATGGATGGGCAGAAGAGGGTGCACCGATGCGAGAAGCGATGGTGTCGAAGGGTAAAAGCTTCTTAATCGGGCCGATGGCAGAAACCGTCGGAACGGAAGTTAGCAGCCCTAGAGCAACGCGACGAACATCGTCGACCGTGATGGCGTCGATCATGCCGACAATTTCGGACCGCGGCATGACACGGCCATAGGCGAGCATATGGCGGGCCATCTGTTCGGCGCGTCGGCCTGGCGACTCGAGCGCTGTGAGCAGTGACATTTTCATCTGCGCTTTCGCGCGGGCGACTTCGGCTTCCGTTGGTGAGGCTGCCGCAGCAGCCAGGGTGTCGAGAACGACGGGAGCAAAATCCGTCAATTGCACATCACCGGTTCCACCATAAACGGCGAATACGCCGGAGTCGGAAAAGGGCGAGAAAAACGAGTAGACCTCGTAACAAAGCCCGCGCTTTTCGCGAACTTCTTGGAAGAGGCGTGACGACATTCCGCCACCGAGGAGGTTCGAGAACACATGCATGGCGTAGTGGTCGGGGTCGCGCCAAGAGAGGCCTTTGAGGCCAAGAACGACATGCGCCTGTTCGAGCTTGCGTTGACGGCGCTGTTCGCCGCCTCGATAGGTGGCGGGTTCGGCATGTGGCGCCGCCTCGCGTCCAAACCCGTCGAAGCGGCGGGCAACATCATCCACGATCTGGTCATGCTCAACTGCGCCCGCGGCAGAGACCACCATGGACGGCGTCCGGTAGGTGCGGTCCATAAAATCGCGCATAGAGCCGCGGTTTTGGGCCTTTACCGTTTTCGGCGTCCCGAGAATACGCCGACCAATGGCCGCTCCTGCAAACGCGGTTTCCATGAACATGTCGAAGACGACCTCATCGGGCGTGTCTTCATAAGAACCAATCTCCTGCAGGATGACGCCTTTTTCGCGCTTAAGCTCGATAGGATCAAACGCGGGTTCATTCAGAATATCGGCCAAAATATCGAGTGCTAAGCCGGTATCGCTGCCGAGTACGCGGGAATAATAGGCGGTGTATTCGGTATTGGTTTCGGCGTTCACCTCGCCGCCGACGGCCTCTATCTCTTCGGCGATTTGCAGCGCACTGCGCCGTGCGGTGCCTTTAAAGGCCATATGTTCAAGGAGATGGGCGAGGCCTTGCTCTTCCGCCGCCTCATGCCGCGAGCCTGCTCCGCTCCACACGCCCAAGGCGGTTGTAGCCAGTCCCGGCATCGCCTCAGTAACCACCCGGAGCCCGTTGGGCAGGCTAGTGATGCGAACGGCCTCGGTGCGATCCTGATCGGCCACTTACGCGCCTCCCTTTGCGGCGCGCACATGCGCCTTGATAAAATCCTCTACCGCCTTTTGCTCATTGGGCAGACGGGAGAAAAGCTCTTTCCGCTCTAAGAGGTCTGAGAGATGGGCTGGAAGGGCTGGTCTTATACCCGTTGCATGCTGAACAGCATCCGGGAATTTCGCGGGATGGGCGGTGCCGAGCACCACCATCGGCGTCGATGGATCTTTTGCTAGTACTTCGCGCCCGGCTGAGACGCCAATCGCGGTGTGGGGATCCAAGAGATAACCGCTGGTGTTCCAGACGGATTGCATCTCGTCATTCACCGCTGCTTCCTTAACGGCTATGCCTGCGAAATCACGGCGAAGACTGGCCAAGGCATCGGTGGCGATGGTGAAGCTGCGCGATTGGGTGAGTTGCGCCATCAACGTGCGGATCGCTGCCGGATCCCGGCCATGCGCCTCGTACAGCATCCGCTCGAAATTCGAGGAGATTTGTATGTCCATCGAAGGCGAAGTGGTCGCCTTCACGCCCGTCATCTCATAGCGACCGGAGGCCAAAGCCCGGGCGAGGATGTCATTGTCATTGGTGGCGATGGTCAAAAGCTTGATCGGCAGGCCCATGGCTTTGGCAACCCATCCTGCCAAGATGTCACCGAAATTGCCGGTGGGAACCGAAAAAGAGACTTCACGATGCGGGCTGCCTAGGGAGACGGCGGCGGTAAAATAATAGACGATCTGGGCGACAATCCGCGCCCAATTGATCGAATTGACACCCGAAAGTCCAATCTGATCGCGGAAGGCGTGATGGTTGAACATGGCTTTAACGAGCGCTTGGCAGTCATCAAAGGTACCGTCGATGGCAACCGCGTGGACATTGCTGGCATCGACGGTGGTCATTTGGCGGCGTTGCACTTCGCTGACGCGACCATCTGGGAAGAGAATGACCATATCGACGCGCTTTAACCCCTTAAACGCGTCAATCGCAGCGCCACCGGTATCGCCCGATGTCGCCCCCACAATGGTGGCTCGCTGGCCACGTTGTTCGAGCACATGGTCCATCATCCGGCCAAGCAACTGCATCGCCACATCTTTGAAGGCGAGGGTTGGGCCATGAAACAGTTCGAGCACAAAGAGATTGTCGCCAAGCTGCACAAGTGGGCATACCGCCTCATGCCGAAAGGTGCCATAGGCCTCGTGCACCATGCGGCTAAAGGCTTTGGGCTCGATATCATCGGCAAACCGGCCAATGATTTTTTCAGCCACTTGCGCGTAGGAAAGACCTGCAAGGTTAGCAATGTCGCCCTTGGAGAGATGGGGCAGGGTGGTTGGCCAGTAAAGCCCACCGTCGCGGGCAAGCCCCGCTAAAAGCGCATCAGAAAAGCCAAGTTCCGGGGCTTCGCCTCGGGTTGAAACGTGGAGCATGCGGGGCGGTGTCACGGGCGGGCAATCCTGTTTAGCAAGTGGCGGTGTTCGGACTGGTCGAAGTCATCGTTCAGACGTCCGATCCGGTTAGGCGTTTTCTCGCAAATACGAAAAACACACCCATGAGCCCAAAGGCAAGCGCAAACCAAGTCAAAGCGTATTGAAGGTGGTTGTTTACAAGCGTCACAACCGTGTGGCCACCATCCGGCCAAGGGGCTGAACCGGCTATTCGATCCGCGTCCACAATGAAAGGTGCGACCTTGTCGAGCTTTAACGCGCTGGCAATCGTTACGGGATCGATGGTGAAGTAAAGGTTCTTAGTTGGCTCATCATTCGGCGTGAAGGTACCCTTTATCTGCGGTGCCCGCATGATGCCCGTGAGCGTCACGAATCCTTTTGTGAGGCCTTCAGATCGTGATGATTGCTCGCGCAGCGCTTGGGGCACGAATCCGCGATTGACAAGCACGATTGCGCCATCGGCAAGGGTAAGCGGGGTGAGTGCAAAAAAGCCCTCCCGTGTATCGCCTCTATCGCCCACCGCTATAAAGCCAAAGGCGAGGGCTTCCTTCTCATGGTTGAACGTGCCGCTAACGGACACGCGGCGGTAATCGTATTCGCTTGATTTTAAGCTGGCCCATGTCTCCGTTTCGGGCAGGGGAACAGGCGGGGCGCTAAGGGACGCTTCGATCTGTGTGACCAATCGGTCTTTTTCTGAAAGTCGCATTAACTGCCAGCTGCCGAGGCCTAAGAGCACAATTAGGGCTAAAAGGGTCATAAGGCCCGGAAGGAGAAGCGCGCGGGTGGGGGATGACGGGGCAGGGGAAGCCATGATTTAGAGTTCCAATTTGCCCTGTTCGGCCTTGTTGCGGAATTGCGAGGCAATCAAAATGCCCTTGAAGGGACGAAGCAGTCCTAAGCTCACAATTAGCATAAGGGGCAAGAAAATCGCACCCAATATAAGCATGGGCGGCTCATAATACGCGTCAACCAGGAGGGCCGAGCCCACAACTACAAAGCCTGCGATCAACATGATGAAGATCGCGGGGCCATCGCCCGAATCGGCAAAGCTGTAATCGAGGTCACAGACGTCGCAGCGTGGGGCCAGAGCAATGAATCCCGAAAAGAGGTGCCCTTCGCCACAGCGCGGGCAGCGACCACGAAGGCCTGCGACAAGACCTGCAGTGTGCTGGGATGGGCGTTGGTCGGTCATTCTAATCGATCCTTCAAAAGAAAAAGGGCGGCCTGAGCCGCCCCTTTTGATCCATCAGGTTAAGTATTAGTGCGCGCCGACGGCGGCACCCCAATGCGATCCCCACAGATAGATGGAGACAAAGAGGAAGAGCCACACCACGTCCACGAAATGCCAATACCACGCGGCAAACTCGAAGCCCAAATGCTGCTGCGGGGTAAAATCGCCACGGTTAGCGCGGAGCAAGCACACGAGGAGGAAGATCGTGCCGATCAACACATGGAAGCCATGGAAGCCGGTCGCCATAAAGAAGGTCGCGCCGTAAATATTGCCGCCAAACGAGAAGCTGGCATGGGCGTACTCATATCCTTGAACGCAGGTAAACAAAGCGCCGAGCAAGACGGTAAGCAACAGGCCCTGCTTGAGGCCCTGACGGTCATTGTGCAAGAGCGCATGGTGCGCCCAGGTCACCGTCGTACCGGAGGTCAAGAGGATAAGCGTGTTGATCAGCGGTAAATGCCAAGGATCGAACACTTCAATGCCCTTCGGAGGCCAGTGACCACCCGTAAACTCGAAGCGCAGGAACGCTTGGGCTTCATGGGCATAAATGCTCGAGTCAAAGAAGGCCCAGAACCACGCCACGAAGAACATCACTTCGGAAGCAATGAACATGATCATGCCGTAGCGATGGTGCATTTGCACCACGCGGGTATGGTTGCCCTTCTCTTGGGCTTCCTTAATCACATCCGTCCACCAAGCGAGCATGGTGTAGAGCACGCCGATAAGTCCGAGGCCCAGCAGGACTGGACCCGCTTTGAGCCCGCCAATCGCAAGAGCCTTCATGCTCATGATCGCGCCGACCGCCATGACGAAGGCGCTGAGCGAGCCTATAAACGGCCAAGGGCTTGGGTCGACAATGTGATAGTCGTGATTTTTGGCGTGCGCATCGGCCATGGTATCAAGTCTCCTTTTGGGCGGCCCGTTTGAGGGCAGCTTATCGGGTCGTTAGAGTTGCGGTTTCGTTTGTCCTGTCAACTCCGCTACTGGGCTTTTTGACCCTTTGGCGGGGAAGAAGGTGTAAGACAAAGTGATGGTATCGAGCTTTTCGAGGTCATGTTCTTTGATGATCGCGGGATCCACGAAAAACACCACCGGAACATCGAGGCTTTCGCCAGGGCTTAGTTTCAGATCGTTAAAGCAAAAACATTGCAGCTTGTTGAAATAGGAACCGGCGAGATCGGGCTGGACATTATAGGTTGCAACCCCAGTTGATTCCATCGATCCATGGTTTTCGACATGGTAGAAGACAGTGGCCGTTTCGCCGATTTTGACGGAGACGGTCGGCACTTCTGGGCGGAATTTCCAGTTGAGGCCGTTTGAGACGTTTGAATCGAGGCGGATGGTCACGGATCGGTTGAGGACTGTATTAGCAGGGGCCGCGGCAACCTGCGTCGTGCCACCATATCCTGTCATTTGGCAGAAGAGACGATACAGCGGTACAGCCGCATAGGCCGCGCCAATCATCACCCCAACCATAGCAACGCACGCCGCGAGTGTCGCACGGTTCTGCTTGTTGCCTGAAGGGTGGTTGGATGAAGCCATGGTGTTACATGGCCCTGTTGTAAACATTGCCGCCAAGCTTGGCGATGGTCACGATGAAGAACAAAATCACCAAGCAGCCAAGGACAATGCCAAGCGCTTTTGAACGCGATTTTTGACGCTGTAAGGCTTCAGGTGAAAGCTTTGCGACGGTCGGGTAAGGTTGTTCGTTCATGGCAAGAATCTCCCCCATAGGTTGGCCCAAGGAATCATCGGAACGACTTCTTCAACAAGGAGCGCTGCAAACAGTGCAAAGAGATAGATAATCGACGTGCCAAACAGCCGGTAAGCGGCTTTACGCGCCGCGTCACCTTCGTGCTTGCGGGAAAGGTCATAGGCAAGCCAGACCATGACCAAGCCAAACCCACCGGAAAATACGAGATAGAAGGGGCTTGCGTAACCAAACAACGCGGGCGACATGCCGACCGGGGCGAGCAGTACCGAATAGATCAGGATTTGACGACGGGTCTCAACGCCACCGGCAACGACCGGCAACATTGGCACGCCTGCGCGGGCATAGTCCTTGGTTTTCACCAAAGCGAGCGCCCAGAAATGCGGCGGCGTCCAGATGAAGATCATCAGGAATTGGAGAAAGGTTTCGATGTTGAACGAGCCAGTGACCGCCATATAGCCGATCATGGGCGGAAACGCGCCCGCGGCGCCGCCAATCACGATGTTTTGCGCCGTCCAATGCTTGAGCCACATCGTGTAGACGACGACGTAGAAAAAGATGGTAAAAGCGAGAAAGCCAGCGGCGTACCAATTGGTGATCAGGCCCAAAAATAAGACCGAACCGACCGACAACGTCATGCCGAAGGCGAAAGCCTCGCCGCGCGCTACCGCGCCTGATGGGATTGGCCGCTTCGAGGTGCGGTCCATGAGCCCGTCAATCGTAGCGTCGTACCACATGTTGAGGCAGCCCGACGCACCCGCACCGATCGCGATGGCCAGAATGCTGGCGAACCCAATGATTGGGTTGATCGATTGATGCGCTGTTAACATGCCAACCAACGCCGTGAAGATCACGAGCTGCATCACGCGTGGCTTCAACAGTTCATAGAAATCCCGCGCCGTTCCGTTCGATGCAAGCGGACCCGCTGCGCGAGCGAGGCTGCTATCGGCGGCAAGTGGTTCTGTAGCAAGCGACATGACGGCGCAAACTCCGGGGCGGATGAAAATGAGTAAACGACCGGAACCTCCGGTCGCCTACGAGATGTGTGTTCCTGCCCGGATAATAATCCACCGGGCAGGATAATGATCAGTGAGCGTCGCCCGTGATGCGGGGCAGCGTTTCGAACTGGTGATAGGGAGGAGGCGACGACAGGCTCCACTCAAGCGTTGTCGCACCTTCACCCCAAGGGCTGTCCACAGCACGCACAGAGCTCGAAAACGCCTTGTAAATGCCATAGAAGAAGATCAACAGGCCGAAGGCGAAGAGGTAGGAGCCGTAGGACGAAATCCGGTTCCAGCCCGCAAATGCCTCCGGGTAATCCACGTAATGGCGCGGCATACCGGCTAGGCCCGTAAAGTGCATCGGGAAGAACAGAACGTTCGCGCCGATAAAGGCCACCCAGAAATGCAGCTTGCCAATCCACTCCGGAATGATGCGGCCATACATTTTCGGGAACCAGTAATACCAAGCCGCAAAGATCGAGAATACGGCTCCGAGCGAAAGTACATAATGGAAATGGGCCACCACGTAATAGGTGTTGTGTAGGTTACGATCGAGACCTGCATTCGACAGCACCACACCCGTGACGCCACCCACCGTGAACAGGAATATGAAGCCAACGGCCCAATGCATGGCCGCCGAGAAGCGGATCGAACCGCCCCACATGGTGGCAATCCACGAGAAGATCTTCACACCCGTTGGCACCGCGATCACCATGGTGGCGAATACGAAATAACGCTGCGTGTTAAGCGCCAGACCGGCGGTGTACATGTGATGCGCCCAGACGATAAAGCCAACCGCACCAATAGCGACCATGGCATAGGCCATGCCGAGATAGCCGAAGATTGGCTTTTTCGAGAAGGTCGAGATGATGTGGCTGACAATGCCGAAGCCCGGCAAAATCATGATGTACACTTCCGGATGACCGAAGAACCAGAAGAGATGCTGATATAGGATCGGATCGCCACCATTCGTCGGATCAAAGAACGAGGTGCCGAAGTTGCGATCTGTCAACAACATCGTGATCGCGCCAGCAAGCACTGGGAGCGAGAGGAGAAGCAGGAAAGCGGTAACCAAAAGCGCCCAAGCAAAGAGCGGCATTTTGTGCATCGTCATGCCCGGTGCGCGCATGTTCAAGATCGTGGTGATGAAGTTGATCGCACCAAGGATCGAGGAAGCGCCCGCCAAATGCAGCGAGAGAATGCCGAAATCAAGCGCGGGGCCGGGGTGGCCCATGGTCGATAGTGGAGGATAAACCGTCCAACCACCGCCAAAGCCGTTCGAGCCCGGAGCCCCTTCGACAAACAGCGAAATCAGGAGCAACGAGAGCGAAGCGGGCAGGAGCCAGAACGAGATGTTATTCATGCGCGGGAACGCCATGTCGGGCGCGCCGATCATCAAGGGCACGAACCAGTTGCCATACCCACCAATGACGGCAGGCATGACCACAAAGAACACCATAATCAGACCGTGACCCGTCACGAACACGTTATAGGTCTGCGGATTGGTGAAATATTGGAGGCCCGGCTCTTGGAGCTCAAGCCGCATCATGATCGACAGGAAGCCGCCAAGAAGCCCCGCGAAGATCGCGAAGATCAGGTACATCGTGCCGATGTCCTTGTGGTTGGTCGACATGACCCAACGACGCCATCCCGTTGGATGGTCGGCGTGAGCATCGTGGCTGTGAGCGTGATCAGCTGCTGCGTTTGCCATTTTATCTGTTCCCAAGCTAACTTAAATTCGTTGAGACGGTCGATATACAGACCGTCCCGCGATTTTTATTGATCTTATTCCGCTGCCACTTGAACCGGCTTCACGTCGGTTGCGGCGTATTTCTTTTTAGCATCCAAAAGCCACGCCTCATATTTCTCAGGACTTACGATGCGCACCGCAATCGGCATAAAGGCATGGTTAGCTCCGCAAAGGCGCGAGCACTGTCCATAATAGATGCCTTCAACGTCGGTCTTGAACCAAGTTTGGTTGAGCCGACCCGGAACCGCGTCCATACGAATGCCGAAAGAAGACACGGCGAAGTTATGGATGACGTCTTGACCCACGACCTGAACGACAATCGTCTTGCCAGCTGGCAGAACGAGTTCGTTATCGACCGCCAAAAGATTGGGCTGATTCGCCTTTTTCGCGTCCTCTGGGGAGAGCATATAGCTGTCATAGCCAAAGCCGCCGCCCTGATCTTGCGGATATTCGTAGGACCAATACCACTGATGGCCGACGGCTTTCACCGTGACATCCGCCTTGGGCAACTCAACCTGCATTTTGAGAAGGCGGAAAGAGGGAATTGAGATGCCCACGAGAATCAGTGCCGGAATAAGTGTCCAAGCAATCTCAAGGCCGGTGTGATGCGTTGTTTTCGAGGGGACCGGATTGGACTTCTCATTGAAGCGGAAAATCACAATCACGAGCAAGGCCAACACAAACAACGTTATCAGCGCGATCACGATGTTGACGCCGTTATGCATCGTGTTCAGAAATTCGGCCACATCGGTTACCGGCGTTTGAAAGTTCATCTGCCATGCAGATGGCTGTCCG